>JAQXPK010000001.1 GCA_029100605.1 Bacillota bacterium
GGCGGTATCGTACAGCATTCAGCGTGTAGAAGCGGCGGAGATCGACGAGATCGATATTCTGAACGCCCGGATGAAGGCCATGCAGCTTGCCATTGACGGGCTGTCTATCAAACCGGACATAGCCCTGATCGACGGCAACCGAGACCATGGCAGCCGCTTTGCCGTCACCGCACCCCACATCACCATCGAGGGCGGCGACGGGAAAAGCGCCTCCATCGCGGCGGCGTCCATCCTGGCGAAGGTCAGCCGGGATCGCTACGTGTCCACGGAGCTGGACAGCCTGTACCCCCAGTACCAGTTCGCCAGACACAAGGGTTATGGCACCAAGCTGCATTATGAAATGCTGGACCAGTACGGCCCCTGTCCTCAGCACCGGAGGACGTTCCTCAAAAAATGGGAGGCCCGAAAGCCATGAGCCGGACGAAGGCCGCCGGCGACCGGGGCGAGGCGGAGGTCGCCAGATATCTGCGGAAAAAGGGCTATACGCTTCTTGCCAGCCAGTGGCGCTGCCGGTTCGGGGAGCTGGACCTGGTGGCGCGGGACCGGCGGGGGACCATCTGCTTTGTGGAGGTCAAGCTCCGGAGCGCCGGGGCCATCGGCCTGCCCCGGGAGTTTGTGGACGGGCGCAAACAGGAGCGTCTCCGCTCTGCTGCCGCCGCCTACCTGAGCACCTACGAGATCGACGCTCCGGCCCGGTTTGACGTGGCGGAGGTCTATGCGGAAAATAACGGCGCTCTCCGGATCGAATATCTGGAAAACGCGTTTGAATAGAGAATCTTCCTTGGAAAGTGAGGAAATGATCATGAAGTATTACAGCACAAGAGACAAGTCCCTGCGCTACGATGCGGCTGAGGCCGTGAAGATGGGCCTCTCCAGAGACGGCGGCCTGCTGACCCCCACGGAGATTCCCCAGATCGACGAGGCGTTCTTAAACAGCCTGGTCCACGCCTGGTATCAGGAGCGGGCGGCCAAGATCATGGGCCTCTATTTGACGGACTACACCCAGGACGAACTGATGACCTTCGCGGAAAATGCCTACGGCACTGATAAGTTTGATACGGATGCCGTAGCCCCCGTCCGCACGGTGGACGAGACGACCCACTGTCTGGAACTGTGGCACGGCCCCACCTCTGCCTTCAAGGACATGGCGCTGCAGATGCTGCCCCAGCTTCTCTCCGCCGCTCTTCGCAAGACCGGTGAGGACAAGACCGTCTGCATCCTAGTGGCCACCTCCGGCGATACCGGCAAGGCCGCCATGGAGGGCTTTGCCGATGTCCCCCAGACCCGCATCATGGTGTTCTATCCCAAGGACGGCGTGTCCAGGGTCCAGGAGACCCAGATGGTCACCCAGGACGGCGCCAACGTGGGCGTCTGCGCTGTGGTGGGCAACTTCGACGATGCCCAGGCCGGCGTGAAGCGCATCTTCTCCGATGAGTCCATCCGCGCCACCCTGGCGGACAGGGGCTTCTTCCTGTCCTCCGCCAACTCCATCAACTGGGGCCGTATCCTGCCCCAGGTGGTCTACTACATCTCCGCCTACTGCGACCTGGTCCGGGACGGCCGTATCGTCATGGGCGACAAGGTGAACTTCTGCGTCCCCACCGGTAACTTCGGTGACATCCTGGCGGCCTATTATGCCAAGCGCATGGGCCTGCCCGTGAACAAGCTGGTCTGCGCTTCCAACCGCAACGATGTGCTGACGGACTTCCTCCGCACCGGCGTGTACGACCGCAACCGGCCCTTCCACACCACCATGAGCCCCTCCATGGACATTCTGGTGTCCAGCAACCTGGAGCGGCTGCTGTTCGACCTCTCCGGCGAGAACGACGAGGAGGTCAAGGGCTACATGGCGGCCCTGGCAAAGGACGGAAAATACGAGGTCAGCGAGACCATCAAGGCGGCGCTTGCGGAGCAGTACTGGGGCGGCTACTGCGACGAGGCGGGCACCGCCGCCACCATCGCCAAGTACTATAAGGAGTACGGCTACCTCATAGACACCCACACCGCTGTGGCGGCCAATGTCATGGAGCAGTACCGCCAGGCCACCGGCGACAAAACCGTGACGGTGTTCGTCTCCACGGCCAGCCCCTACAAGTTCTGCAACCACGTCCTGACGGCCATCGGGGAGACGCCCGTGGGCGACGGCGTGGAGCTGCTGGACCAGCTGAACGCGGTGTCCGGCGTCCCCGTGCCCCGGCGTCTGGCGGCGCTGAAGGGCAAGGCCCGGCGGTTCGACCTGACGGCGGAGAAGCAGGACATGGACAGCGTGGTGCTGGATTTCCTGAAATAAACCTGCTGCGTTGCAGCGACAAGAGAGGAGGGGCGTGAATGGCCCTGTATGCGATTGGGGACCTGCACCTCTCCCTGACGGCGAACAAATCCATGGAGGTATTCGGCGAGGCCTGGAAAAACTATGTGGCCCGCATCGAGGAATCTCTGAGCACTCTGACCGACGGCGATACGCTGGTCCTGGCGGGGGATACCTCCTGGGGCATGAGCCTGGAGGAGGCGGAGGCGGACTTCAAGTTTTTAGACCGTTTTCCGGGGCGGAAGCTGCTGGTCAAGGGAAACCACGACTACTGGTGGAACACCGCCGCCAAGCTCCATCGTTTCTTTGAGGAGAAGGGCATCCGGACTTTGGAGATTCTCCACAACAACTGCGCCTTTTACGGGGACTACGCCATCTGCGGCACCCGGGGCTGGTTTCTGGAAGAGGACCAGAAGCCCCACAACGCCAAGGTGCTGAACCGGGAGGTCCTGCGGCTGGAGGCCTCCCTGCAGGCGGCGGGGGATCGGCCGATTCTGTGCTTCCTCCACTATCCGCCCCTGTACCAGGGCTATGAGTGCCCGGAGATTCTGGCGGTGCTGGAGAAGTACCATGTGGGCACCTGCTGCTACGGCCATCTCCACGGCCCGGTCATCAAGCGCAGGATGGAGGGGAGACGGGGAGAGACCGACTTTTCTCTGATCTCCGCGGACTATCTGGGATTTGTTCCAAAAAAAATTTGCGAATAACAGAAAAAAGACTGGATTTTTCGAGATTTTTCTGCTAAAATTTTTATTCGCATCGGCGTGTAGCCAATGATGAACGGAGGAGTAAACATAATGACTGTCAAAAGCTGCGAAAAAGTTGAAAAGAGCCAGGTCGCTCTGACCGTGGAGGTCAGCGCGGCAGAATTCGAGGCTGCTATCGAAAAGGCATATCAGAAGATGCGCAAGAAGATCAACGTACAGGGCTTCCGTCCCGGCAAGGCCCCCCGCAAAATCATCGAGGGTATGTACGGCGCAGAGGTGTTTTTCGAGGAGGCCATCAATATTGCATTCCCCGAGGCCTATGAGGCCGCTGTGAAGGAGAAGGAGCTCCAGGTCGTAGGCTATCCCACTGTGGAGATGGTGGGCGAGTGCACGAAGGAGGGCTTTACCTTCAAGGCCACTGCTCCCGTGTATCCTGAGGTCACTCTGGGCCAGTACAAGGGCCTGTCCGCTCCCAAGGACGAGGTCAAGGTCACGGCCGCCGACGTGGACGAGCGCCTGAAGCAGCTGTCCGACCGCAACACCCGTCTGGTGAGCGTGGACCGCGAGGCCAAGGAAGGCGACACCGCTGTCATTGACTTCGAGGGCTTCTTGGACGGCAAGCCCTTCGACGGCGGCAAGGGCGAGAACCACAGCCTGGAGCTGGGCTCTCACAGTTTCGTCCCCGGCTACGAGGAGCAGGTCGTCGGCATGAAGGCTGGCGAGGAGAAGGACATCGACATCACCTTCCCCGAGGACTATCACGCGGACCTGGCCGGCAAGGCTGTGGTCTTTAAGGTGAAGGTCCACGAGGTCAAGGAGAAGGAAGTCCCCACCATGGACGACGAGTTCGCCAAGGACGTGTCTGAGTTCGACACCCTGAAGGAGCTGAAAGCGGACCTGAAGAAGAAGATCACCGAGGAGCGCCAGAAGGACGCTGACCGCGCTTTCGCGGACACCCTGATGGATCAGGTGGCGGAGGGTATCACCGCCGACATCCCCGACGCCATGGTGGAGGCCCAGTGCCATCAGTTCCTGGACAACTTCAAGATGCAGATCGCCCAGCAGGGCATCCCTTATGACCAGTATCTGAAGCTGACCGGCATGGACGAGGCCAAGCTGCTGGAGGACGCCAAGGAGCCCGCCCTGCGTCAGGTGAAGATGGACCTGGCTGTTGCCGCCATCATCAAGGCCGAGAACATCGAGGCCAGCGACGAGGACGTGGAGGCCGAGTTCCAGAAGCTGGCTGACCAGTACAGCATGGACCTGGAGATGGTCAAGAAGTATCTGCACGCCGACCAGGTGAAGGATCAGATCGTCAGCCAGAAGGCCGTGGACATCGTGGTGGAGAGCGCCACCGCCACCAAGCCCGAGAAGAAGACCGCCAAGAAGTCCACCGCAAAGAAGACCACCAAGAAGGCTGAGACTGCCGAAACTGCTGAGGGCGCAGAAGACACTGAGAGTGCCGAGAGCCAGGAGCAGCCCGCCGAGAAGGACGCCGAATAAGCACGAATCTTTCCATAGGATTTTTTACAGATTCGACACATTCTCTCATGGTGCCTGTGGTATCATGAGAGAATGGTTTATTAGGCATCCCCGGCCATCGGGGGTCACAAAAGGAGGTTTTCAAACCATGAGTTTAGTCCCTTATGTTGTGGAGCAGACGAACCGGGGCGAGCGGTCTTACGACATCTTCTCCCGTTTGCTGAATGACCGCATCATTTTCCTGGGTGAAGAAGTGAATGCCACGACCGCCAGTCTGGTGGTGGCTCAGCTGTTGTATCTGGAGGCCCAGGACCCCGACAAAGACATCCAGCTGTATATCAACAGCCCCGGCGGCTCCGTGACCGATGGTATGGCCATCTATGACACCATGCAGTACGTCAAGTGCGACGTGTCCACCATCTGCGTCGGTATGGCCGCCAGCATGGGCGCGTTTTTGCTGTCCGCCGGTGCCAAGGGCAAGCGCATTGCCCTGCCTAACGCGGAGATTATGATCCACCAGCCCTCTGCCGGTACACAGGGCAAGGTGACGGATATGGAGATTGACGTGGAGCACTTCCTGCGGATCAAAAAGAAGCTGAATGAAATCTTGGCAGCGAACACCGGTAAGACCGCTGAGGAAATCAAGGAAGCCTCCGAGCGGGACCACTGGATGACCGCCGCTGAGGCCCAGGAGTTTGGCCTGGTGGATAAGATCATCACCGGTAAGAAGTAATACCAGAAACCGAGGTAAAACCATGAACGACGACGGCAAGAAGTCTCTGAGATGCTCCTTCTGCGGCAAGCATGAGCAGCAGGTGCACCGCATGATCCAGGGACCCGGCGTGCGCATCTGCGACGAGTGCGTCCAGCTGTGCATGAGCATTCTGAACGACGGGTTTGAGGATACCAGTTCCAATCCCATGGAGGATATCCCCGACGAGCTCCCCACGCCCCGGGAGATCAAGGACGTGCTGGACCAGTATGTCATTGGCCAGGATGAGGCCAAGGTGGCCCTGTCCGTGGCGGTGTACAACCACTATAAGCGCATCTTTTTCGGCGGCGACGAGGACGTGGAGCTGCAGAAGAGCAACATTCTGATGCTGGGCCCCACCGGCTCTGGCAAGACCCTGTTTGCCCAGACCCTGGCGAAGATCCTGAATGTACCCTTCGCCATCGCCGACGCCACTACCCTCACGGAAGCCGGTTATGTGGGCGACGATGTGGAGAATATTCTGCTTCGGCTGTTGCAGGCTGCCGACTTTGACGTGGAACTGGCGGAGCGGGGCATTATATACATCGACGAAATGGATAAAATCGCCCGAAAGAGCGAGAATACCTCCATCACACGGGACGTTTCCGGCGAGGGCGTGCAGCAGGCTCTGCTGAAAATTCTGGAGGGCACCGTTGCCAACGTGCCGCCCCAGGGCGGTCGAAAGCATCCTCAGCAGGAAATGATACAGGTGGACACCACCAACATTCTCTTCATCTGCGGCGGCGCTTTCGACGGCTTGGATAAGATCATCGAGAAGCGCACCGACAAGAGCGCCATCGGCTTTGACGCGCCGGTTCAGAGCAAGAATGACCGGGACGTGGGCGCCCTGTTCACCCAGGTGGAGCCCCATGACCTGCTGAAATTTGGCATCATTCCGGAGCTGGTGGGCCGTATGCCGGTGATCACCACCCTGCGCAGCCTGTCCCGGGAGGATCTGGTGCGGATTCTGGTGGAGCCCAAGAACGCCCTGACCAAGCAGTATCAAAAGCTGCTGGAGATGGACGGCGTGGCGCTGGAGATCCAGCCGGAGGCGCTTCAGGCCATTGCCCAGAAGGCGCTGGATCGTCAGATCGGCGCGAGAGGCCTTCGGGCAATCATGGAAAAGGTGATGACGAAGATCATGTTCCTGATTCCCTCCGACCTTTCCATCAAAAAGGTGGTCATCACCCCCGAAGCCATCGATGGGGCCGACCCTACCATCCTGCGGGATGCCGCCCACCCCAGGGAGAAGCTTTCCGGGCGGAAATAACTTGTCTATTCTTTCGCGGGGGTAGTTCGGCTACCCCCTTTTTTTCAAAAGGAGGAATTCCTTTGTCAGAAACCATTTATGCCGGAAAAATGCCCATTTTGGCTTTGCGGGGATTGTGCGTTTTTCCCGAGCAGACCGTTCATTTTGAAGTGGGACGGGACAAGTCCGTAAAGGCGCTGGAAGCGGCTATGCAGGGCGACCAAACCCTTCTTCTCATCCCGCAGAAGGATCTGCTGGTGGATGACCCAAAGCTCAAGGATCTGTACGCCGTGGGCTGCATCGCCAAGGTCAAGCAGATGCTGAAATCCCAGGGGGAGAACCTGCGCATCCTGGTCACAGGTCTTTGCCGTGCGAAGATCACGGAGCTGTCCCAGAGTGAACCGTACCTGGAGGGATTTGTGGAGTCTGTCCCTACCCAGGACGCGGAGGATAGTCTGCGTTCCCGGGCTTTGCGCCGGGAGGCAAATTCCCTGTACGGACTGTATCTGGAAATGTCCGAGCATCCTGCCCAGGCGGTGCAGCTGCGGATGATGGTCAGCGAGAGCAACGGCTTTCTCGCCGATTCCATTGCCCAGAATTCCGGGATTGATTTTCCGGAAAAGGCGAAGCTGCTGTGCCAGCTGAACACCACCCGCCGTTTGGAGAGCGCAGTTCAGCTCCTCCGCAGGGAAGTGGAGATGCTCAAACTGGAGGGTGACATCCAGGAAAAAACCCGCGCCGCCATTGACCAGGGGCAGAAGGATTACTATCTGCGGGAGCAGATGAAGGTCATCCGGGAGGAACTGGGGGAAGGAGACGACGAGAACGAGGCGGACACCTATACCGCCAGCATTCAGGCGCTTCGGCTCCCTGAGGAGACGGAAAAGAAGCTCCTGAAGGACGTGGATCGTCTGAAAAAGCAGCCCTTCGGTTCTTCTGAGGGGGCGGTGCTGCGCAATTATCTGGATACCGTGCTGGAATTGCCCTGGAACGTCAAGACGAAAGAGAGGGTGGACGTGGCCTCTGCCCGGAAGATTCTGGATCACGATCACTATGGCCTGGAAAAGGTCAAGGAGCGGATTCTCGAGACCATCGCCGTGCGGGAGATGGCGCCGGATATGCCGCCCCAGATTCTTTGCCTGGTCGGCCCTCCCGGCGTGGGAAAGACCTCTGTTTCCTATTCCATCGCCCGGAGCCTGAACCGGAAAATGGCTCGGATTTCTCTGGGCGGCGTCCATGACGAGGCGGACATCCGGGGACATCGGAAAACCTATGTCGGCGCCATGCCGGGTCGCATTATGTCTGCTATGATCCAGGCGGGGAGCAGCAACCCGGTGCTTCTGCTGGATGAAATCGACAAGATGGGCTCGGATTACCGGGGCGATCCCAGCGCCGCGCTGCTGGAGGTGCTGGATTCGGAGCAGAACCATGCCTACCGGGATCATTACCTGGAAATCTCATTCGATCTGTCCGACGTGCTGTTCATCACCACCGCAAACACCCTGGACACTGTTCCCAGGCCTTTGTTTGATCGTATGGAGGTCATTGAACTGGATTCCTATACCGATGAGGAAAAGCTCATGATTGCCAAAACCCACCTGATTCCCAAGCAGCTGCAAAAGCACGGCCTGAAAAAATCTCAGCTGCGGATCACGGACGATGCCATCCGGGAGATCATTTCCTGCTATACCCGGGAATCCGGCGTGCGGAACCTGGAACGCGCCTTCGCTGAGATCTGCCGCAAGGTGGATATGGAGATTCTGTCTCAGGAAACACCCAAAAAGATCGTCATTAACGGCAGCAATCTGGAGAATTATCTCGGCGTGCGGAAATATCTGCCCGACCGGCTGCCCTGCACCGATCAAGTGGGTCTGGTCACCGGTCTTGCCTGGACCAGTGCCGGCGGCGAGACGCTGGAGGTCGAGGTCAACGTGATGGACGGCTCCGGCAAGCTGGAGCTGACCGGAAACCTGGGGGATGTGATGAAGGAGTCCGCCCACGCTGCGTTGAGCTATATTCGGGCGAATGCCCAAAAACTGGGCGTTCCGCCGGATTTCTATAAGACGAAGGACATTCATGTCCACTTCCCCGAGGGCGCGGTTCCCAAGGACGGCCCCTCCGCCGGCGTGACGGTCTGTACCGCCATGGTTTCCGCCCTCACGGGAATCAGCGTCCGGCGGGAGATCGCCATGACCGGGGAGATTTCTCTCCGGGGCCGGGTGCTGCGCATCGGCGGGCTGAAGGAAAAGACCATGGCTGCTCTGCGCCACGGCGTACGCACCGTTATCATTCCCAGAGACAATGAGCGGGACCTAGAAGAGATTGACCAGACCGTCCGCCGCCAGTTGAATTTCATCAGCGCCCAGACCATGGATACCGTGCTGTCCGCTGCCCTCAACCGGCCTGCGGAGATAAGCCCTACGATTCTGGCGGAGCTTCCGGGGGATGTCAAGCGGAAGGTGCCAAAGCCCGGCCTACGACAGTGACGGGGAGGAAAGCATGAACTTTCAGAATGTGGAATTCCTGATTTCCGCCGCTTCCGAAGGGGATTTTCCAACAAGACGCCTTCCGGAAATTGCTTTTGCCGGAAAGTCCAATGTGGGAAAGTCCTCGGTCATCAACCGCCTGCTCCAGCGAAAAAATTTTGCCAGGGTAGGGGACAAGCCGGGAAAGACCGTTCATGTGAACTACTTTCTCCTGGATGACACGTGCTATTTGGTGGATCTGCCCGGGTATGGCTTTGCCAAGGTTTCCCAGCAGGAGAAGGCCCGCTGGGGAAAGCTGATGGACGCGTATTTCGCTGCGAACCGGATCAACCTGGGCGTTCTCATCGTGGACTACCGCCACCCGCCTACCAACAACGATATTACCATGGCAAGATGGTTCCTGGACAGCGGCTGCCCCTTCGTGGTAGTGGCGAACAAGCTGGACAAGCTGAAGAAAAGCGAACTGGAGCCAAATCTGAGAATTATCCGAGAGGATCTGGAGCTGCCGGAGACCTGCCAAGTGATCCCCTTCTCTGCGGAAAAGGGGGACGGGCGGGACGAACTGGTAAGAGTCATCCTCTCAGTAGTCAATCGGTAGAGGATCGACGGACATACCCGCCGCAGCCGGCTTTGTTTGAAGCCATGACTGCGGCGGGTTTTGGTATTCGACGGAAGCCGCCATAAATACAGATTCTCCTTGCTTTTCTCGGAAAAACGGACTATAATTGCCCCTTGAGCGAAGAAAGGAGGATGACTGCATTGACGAAAAACGGGAGCAGGGAGAAAACCGCTTTGCGAGGGCTGTTGTGCGCGTTTGGCTTTGTTGGCATTGCCACGGGTATTGGCGCTCTGTTCCGGCTGTGGCAGTTCCCGGAAACCAATATTGTGGTTGTCTATATTCTGTCGGTGATTCTGACGGCACGGTGTACTGACGGGTATTTCTGGGGCATTGTGTCCACCGCTCTTTCCACCTGCGCCTTCAACGCATTCTTCACAGCGCCCTATTTCACGCTGTCCGTGGATGATCCCACCTACTTCATCACCTTCGCCATCATGGCTGTGACTTCCATTATCACCAGCGCTCTGACCACTAAGGCAAAGAAAATGACTATGGAGGCTGTTCGCAACGAGGAGGAAGCCAGCGCGCTGTATCACCTGACCAGCCATCTGACAGACGCGGAAAGTGTGGAGGATATTGCCCGGATTGCAGTGCAGACCATCAGCGGCACTATGGACTGCAAGGCTGCATGCCTGTGCTTTGACGAGCAGGGACAGCCGGAACGCACCTTTATTCAGCAGAAAACGGACACGGAGCAGGTACGGCGCTGCGTTACTGACCCCGACGGAATCCGGCACCGGATGGAAAATCTACGGACAGACTTTGACGCGGGGGAGGAATTTTATGATTGGCCCATCTACGGAAGCGAATCCGTCCTCGGCATTCTGCGGATTCCCAAAGACCGGGCGGAAGCTCTGACCGAGCAGCAGAAGAAGCTGCTCCATTCCATGATGGAAAGCACCGCTCTGGCCATGGATCGGCTGCGGGTCATGAAAGAGCGCATCCGCACCCGGGAGGAAGCCGCCCAAGAACGCTACCGGGGAAATCTTCTTCGTGCCATTTCCCACGATCTGCGGACGCCGCTGACGGGCATCATGGGCACCAGCGAAATGATTATGGACATGACGGACAAAACGGACGCCCGGTTTTCTCTGGCAGAGGACATCTACAAGGACGCGGACTGGCTCCATTCCCTTGTGGAAAACATTCTCAGCCTGACCCGGCTCCAGGACGGCCGCCTGACCTTGAACAAGCAGCCGGAAGCGGTAGAGGAGGTCATCGGCGCGGCGGTGCTGGCTATCAGCAAGCGCGCGCCGGAGCGGGAGATCGCCGTTCAGATCCCGGACGACCTTCTGATGGTTCCCATGGACGCAAGGCTCATCGGACAGGTTCTGGTGAATCTGCTGGACAACGCGGTAAAGCACACCCAGCCCGGAGAGGAAATCTCCGTGACCGTCTCTAAGGACAACGATTTTGCTGTTTTTACGGTTGCAGACCGGGGCACCGGCATTCCCGAACAGGATCTGCCCCATGTGTTCCAGATGTTTTACACCACCCAGGGAAAAGGCCCGGACGCCAAACGGGGCATCGGTCTGGGGCTTGCCATCTGCGAGTCCATTGTCACCGCCCACGGCGGCACCATTCACGCCCAGAACCGCAGAGACGGAAAAGGCGCGGAATTTACCTTTACCCTGCCATTAAAGGAGGGAGAAGCCCTTGAGAAGTGAATGGATTCTGGTTGTGGAGGACGACGCCCAAATCCGCAGCTTTATCACTTACACTCTGAAGCAGGAGGGCTTTCCCTGCCTCACCGCCGGGAATGCCCAGGGGGCGCTGTCCCAGCTGGTATCCAATCAGATTGACCTGATGCTGCTGGATTTGGGGCTGCCGGATTTTGACGGCATGGAGGTCATCAAAAAGGTGCGGGAGTGGTCGGAGGTGCCCATCATCGTGGTCTCCGCCCGGGATCAGGACAACGAAAAAGCCGCCGCGCTGGATGGCGGCGCAGACGATTATCTGACCAAGCCTTTCTCCGCTACGGAGCTGATGGCCCGGATCCGGGTGGCTCTGCGGCATTCCCGCCGAACCTCGGTTGCCACGCAGCAGACCGTTCATTCCGTGGGCGGACTGTCCATCGATCTGGAACGGCATCTGGTATTTCTGGACGGTACGGAACTTCATGTGACCCCCATGGAATATAGCCTGCTGTCCCTGCTGTTTCGGAATATGGGCAAGGTGCTGACCACCCAGTACATCATCCGGGAAATCTACGGCCCGGGCTACGGAAACGACACCCAGGCCCTGCGGGCGCTGATGGCGGGACTGCGGCGGAAGATCGAAAAATCCCCGGCAAAGCCCCGGTACATCCTCACCGAAATAGGCGTGGGATACCGGCTGGTGGATGAATAACCCCATACGAAACGCCCTGGAAGTTCATTCCAGGGCGTTTCCGTTTACCAGTACCGCTTTTTCTTGAAGTAGAAAATGCAGCCGCCAACGATCAATGCGCTCAGCGCAATTACTGCCGGATACCCATAGGCCCAATGAAGTTCCGGCATATTGACAAAGTTCATTCCATACCATCCTGCAATCAACGACAGCGGCATGAAAATTGTGGTTACGATTGTTAAAAGCTTCATGATCCGGTTCTGCCCCAAATCCACCTGAGCCTGGTATTCACTGCTGACCTGGCTTGCATATTCGCGCAGCATCTGGGTTTCTTCCTGCAAGCGGTTCAGTCTGCGAAGAATGTACTGCAGCCTGCCGGAACTGCATTCATCCAGCAGATCGGTGGCGTTTTCCTGCAAAGTTGACACCATATCATTCATCTGAGCGTAGTACCTGTTATGCTGATTCAGCTCCTTCCTGAGCTGGCTCATTTGCCTGATGAACTTTTCCGTCCGGTTATCCAGTACCATTTGCTCCAGCCCGGAAATGCGCTCCTCCATGTTCTGAATATGGGAGAGGTCATCCGTGATCAGGGCAAGATAGAAATCCATCAGCAAATCGTCCGCTCCATCCGCATGGTGCGGACGCATTTTTCTGACCCGTTCCATACATTTGGCAGCTTCTCCGTCCGGGTCAACAAAAAGAAGATTGCTGTTCCACCAGGTGAAAACAATATGTTTATCCTGTTGGTGTGGTTTTGCCGGAATATGAAGCTCACCAAGAATACGATTCTGCTCAACCATTAGCCTGCAGCCTGTGTTTTTTCCGGGGGAAAGCATGGGATCCGGCGGGAGCAGCGCAGACGGCAGATTGCTGTGTACGATATCTTCCGATTTCAGAATGACAGCAATTTTCTCCCAGCGTGAAATCTCTTCAGGCTGTATGGGCTTGAGCGTTTCAGCAATGCAATAGTACATGACAGGTTCCTCCTTATAGCATATCATCCGGGATTTTCTGGATTGCATGGTGTTCTCCTTTTCTGACGGATGTGACCTTATCACGAATTTGTGATGTTGTCAACACGCATCCGAGGATCCTGATCTCCCTGGGATTGGACCGGCAAGTAGCTTTTGACGGGATAATCGAGGCAAAACAGAAGGAACACCCAAAAATGTCCGGGATCGAAAATAATTCCCGGTCAATTCATTTCGGCCCAACGAAAAAGCTTGTGTGTTTGCCGGTTCCATTCCGTGCCAAGCTCCCTCGACTACGCTGCGCTTCGCTCAGGATGACAAGATTTTTTGCTTTTTGCGGCTGCTCGACAAACACCAATTTATCGTGCCCCTGCGGAAAACCGGCAGGCGTGTTTTCTCACAGAATTCTCACAGGAAACCCCGATCTCTCACACCGTACTCACGGCTTCCGCGCTAAAAT
>JAQXPK010000002.1 GCA_029100605.1 Bacillota bacterium
TTCAGCGCCGCGATGAACGCGGGAGTCGTACCGCAGCAGCCGCCCAGCAGCGTCGCGCCGTTTTCCCGGCACTGGCTCAGAATTTCGGCGAATTCCGCCGGTGTCTGGGCGTATTCGGCGATGCCCTGGGCGTTGATGGTGGGGATGCCGGCGTTGGGCTTGCAGATCAGAGGGATTTTCACGCTGCGCCGCAGCTTTGCCACCAGGTAGGGCGTCATCATGTCTGCCGCTACGCAGTTAAAGCCCACGGCGGCGGCACCGGCCTCCTCCAGCTCACGGAGCACTTTCCCACCGTCCGCGCCGGACAGCAGAGCCCCGTCCGGCTGCATGGTAAAGGAGTACATGGCGGCGCCCGCCCCCTCCAGCTCGGCGGCGGTCAGAATCGCCTCCGCCTCCTGGGCGTACAGCAGGGTCTCGCCGATGAGCAGATCGGCTCCGCCGTCTATCAGACCCCGGATCTGGCGGCGGTAGTTTTCCACCAGCAGGTCAAAGCAGTCCGGATTCCAGCTGTCGCAGAAGGTGGCGAGGGTGGTCAGATCCCCCGCGATCAGGCATCCGGGGGCGGCGGAGCGGGACAGAGCCACCAGCGCCTCGTTGATTTCTTCCGTGTGAGCCTCCAGTCCCACGGCCTTCAGGGCGATGGGCTGAGCCTGAAAGGTGGGGGCGTAGATGATCTGACTGCCGGCGGCGGCATAGGCCCGCTGCAGCGCCACCAGCGGTTCCGGATTTTCCAGCACCCACTGCTCGGTGCAGCAGCCCTTGGGCATACCGGCGGCTCGAAGGTTGGAGCCGGTGGCACCGTCCAGAATCCGAACCCCGTCGGCGATCTTTTCCTGAAGCTGTTGTGTGGTGAGCATATTCTACCCCTTCCGGAAATTGCAGTCGGGGCGATAACGTGCCGCCCCTATGAGAAGATGCGTGCAATTTTCCCGTTTCTTTTCTGCCATTATAACCCATTTTTACCGGGGATGCAACAGGCATTGACCTTTTGGACATAATTTGATATGATAATACAAACCATGCAAAGGAGCCAAGTTGAATGAAGAAAACCCTGCTGCGGGAATATGCCCGCCTGATTGTCCGCTGCGGCGTCAATGTTCAGAAGGGACAGGAGGTGGTGATCTACGCCGACCTGGATCAGCCGGAGTTCGTCCAGATGGTGGCGGAGGAGGCCTACAAGGCCAAGGCAAAGAAGGTCACGGTGGAGTGGAATTACCAGCCTCTTCAGAAGACTCGAGTTCGTTATGAGTCCGTTAAGACCATGGGCACCGTCCCGGACTGGGTTAAGGCCAGGCAGGAGCATTTCTGCCAGGTGCTTCCCGCCCGGATTCACCTGATCTCCGAGGATCCCGACGGCCTGAAGGGCATCGACATGGAGAAGGTGTCCAAGGCCAACCAGATGTCCTATCCCATCCTGAAGCCCTATCGGGATCGCCGGGAAAACCGGGAGCAGTGGTGCATCGCCGCCGTCCCCGGGGCGGCCTGGGCGAAGAAGGTATTCCCCGGAATGCGAGGCAGCGCCGCTGTGGAGAAGCTGTGGGAGGCCATTTTGTACACCTCCCGGGTCACTGACGATCCGGTGAAAGCCTGGCAGGCGCACAACGCCGACCTGGGCAGTCGCTGCGATTACTTCAACAGCCTGTCCATCCGCAGCCTGCACTACACCGCCGACAACGGCACCGACCTGACCGTGGGCATGATTCCCGAGGCTGAGTGGAAGGGCGGCGGCGAAAAGAGTTTGCAGGGCGTTTTCTTCAACCCCAACATCCCAACAGAGGAGTGCTTCATCTCCCCGAAAAAGGGTGAGGCCGAGGGCATCGTCTTTGCCACCAAGCCCCTGTCCTACCAGGGACAGCTCATCGAGAACTTTTCCGTCCGCTTTGAAAAGGGCAGGGCTGTGGAGGTCAAGGCCGAAAAGGGGGAGGACGTGCTGAAGACCCTGATTTCCATGGACGAGGGCGCGGCCTACCTGGGCGAGTGCGCCCTGGTGCCCCAGCGCAGCCCCATCGCGGAAAGCGGTATTCTGTTCTACAACACCCTGTTCGACGAAAACGCCGCCTGCCACCTGGCGCTGGGCATGGGCTTCGCCGACACCATCCGGAATTTCCAGGATAAGTCCCTGGAAGAGTGCCGCGAGCTGGGCATCAACGATTCCATGATCCATGAGGATTTCATGATCGGCTGCGACACCATGAACATCGACGGCATCTGTGAGGACGGCAGGGTCGTCCCCATCTTCCGGGGCGGCAACTGGGCGTTCTGACAGGAATGCAAAGTGTGAAATGCAGAATGAAGACAGCCTTTCCGGGCGGCACGGAAACCCGAAGGGACGCTGCGATTCCGGGTTTTCCATTCAATATTCGCATCCAGCGCGCTTTACAGACTTTTGAAAATTCCAAAAAATAATACTTGCATTCTTTGACACTTTGTGATATGATAGGCGGGCGATTGAAGATTGCTAAGGGCTTCTATGCCCTTTAACTGATCAGAAAGAGGTGAACGAAATGAAGGAAGGTATCCATCCCAAGTACGAACAGACCACCATCCGCTGTGCGTGTGGCAATGTCTTTACCACTGGTTCTACCAAGAAGGACATTCGTGTTGAGATCTGCTCCAAGTGCCACCCTTTCTATACCGGCAAGCAGAAGCTGGTTGACACCGGTGGACGCGTTGATCGCTTCAACAAGCGGTTTGGCCTGAAGTAAGAGCTTGAAATTCCGCACTACGGTTTTCCGTGGTGCGGTTTTTTCATTTTCTTCACAAATTTCCACAGGAAAAGGATTGTGCGCACCGCGCATTGTGTGGTATAATAAGACCAAATGGAACGGGGAGACGGAACGAAAGCGCGTTCCGCTTCCGAAGGAACGGAGGAACTATGGAACCAAACATGGATCGGGCGGTTCAGGAGCGGGCGGTGCTGGTGGGACTGAACGCGGACTGCTTTACCGAGGAACAAACCGCCACCGAAAGCACCCTGGACGAGCTGGAGGATCTTCTGGAGACAGCAGGGGGCTTCTGCACTGGCAAGGTGCTGCAAAACCGCCATGCCCCCGATTCCCACAGCTTCATCGGCGAGGGCAAGGCGCTGGAAGTGAAAATGCTGGTGGAAGCGACGGAGTCCACCATGGTCATTTTTGACAATGAGCTGTCCCCCGGGAATATCCGGGCACTGGAAGAGATCATCGGCGTCACCGTCCTGGACAGAAGCGCCCTGATTCTGGATATTTTCGCCCAGCGCGCCAAGACCAAGGAGGGTCGCCTTCAGGTGGAGCTGGCGCAGTACCAATATCTGCTGCCCCGGCTATCCGGCATGGGCGCGAGCCTGTCCCGGCAGGGCGGCGGCATCGGCACCCGTGGCCCCGGCGAGACCAAGCTGGAATCCGACCGCCGGCACATCCGGGAGCGGATCAACCGGCTGGAGGAGGAGCTGGAGCAGGTGCGCAAGGTGCGCTCCGTGCAGCGGGAGCGGAGAAAGAAGAATTCCATTCCCGTGGTCGCCATTGTGGGGTATACCAACGCGGGCAAATCCACCCTTTTGAATCAGCTTACCGGTGCTGGCATTCCCGCCAACAACCGGCTGTTTGACACCCTGGACACCACATCCCGGCTTTTGACCGTTTCCGACAACCTGGACGTGATTTTGTCCGACACCGTGGGCTTTATCGCGAAGCTGCCCCACCATCTGGTGGACGCCTTCCGCGCCACCCTGGAGGAGCTGGAATACGCCGATCTGCTGCTGCACGTTATCGACGCCTCTGACCCCCATCTGGAGCAGCACATCGCCGTGGTGGACAAGCTGATTGCCCAGCTGGCAAAGCCGGGAACGCCGGTGCTCAAATGCTATAACAAGGCCGATCTGGTGTACGCCGAGGAAATCCCGGTGGGGAAGAACATCGTGGCCATTTCCGCCAAACGGGGCATCAACATGGACGGCCTGCTGAAGGCCATCGAAAGCGCCCTGAATCATGCCCGGCACCACATCGTGGTGCGCCTGCCCTACGACATGGGCGGCATGGTGGAGACCCTCCACGACGGCGCTCAGGTGAAAAAGGTGGATTACACCCCTGAGGGCATTGAGATCGAAACCATTGTGGACGGAATCCTCTACGGCAGACTGAAGGCGTATATCATCAGGGAGTGCTGAGGCTTGGACGAGTATCTGGTGCCCACCCAATTTGGGGAAGGGGAATTTGTGGAGAAAAAATCCCGGTTCATTGGTCGGGTCTGGCCGGTGGAGACCGAGGAGGAAGCTCTGGCGAAGATCCAGGAGATGAAAAAGAAACACTACGACGCTACCCACAACTGCTGGGCCTATATCATCCGGGACGGCGCGACGCGGTTTTCCGACGACGGCGAGCCTGGCGGCACTGCGGGGATGCCCATGCTGCAGGTGCTCCAGCGGGAAGGGCTTTTCAATGTGGTGTGCGTGGTGACCCGGTACTTTGGCGGCATTCTGCTGGGAGCCGGGGGGCTGGTGCGAGCCTATACCAAAGGCGCGAAAATCGCCGTGGACGCCGCCGGTAAATCCATGAAACGGGTGTGGACGGCGGTGTATGTGCCCTGTCCCTATTCCTTTTACGAGCGGGTGAAGCTGGAAGCCGCCGCCTTCGGAGGGATTCTGCGCCATACGGAGTTCGGCGCGGAAGTGGAGCTGGAGCTGCTGTTTCCCCAGGGGCAGGTCAATGCCTTTCTGGACAGGCTGACCGATCTCACCTCCGGCACCGTGGAGGGGATGGAGGTCGGGCAGGAATACCGGGCGTTTCCAATTGAGAATTGAAAATTGAAAATTACTTAAAGTGCTTATCGGTTTTACTCAGCTGTCCAACAAATAGGAATTTGGCGTAAGCCCTCCGTAGGGCGGGGGCCAGTCCCCCCCGCCCACGAAAACAGAAAATTTTTCCAGGAAATATCAGGAATATACGGTAATAAACAAAAA
>JAQXPK010000003.1 GCA_029100605.1 Bacillota bacterium
TATCGCTGTATCTTCAGCGTCACGCCTGCACGGCTATGCCATTTCCAGGGTCAGCGGCTTGCCGCCGAGGATGTGGAAGTGGAGGTGCTGGACGGTCTGACCGGCGTCGGCACCGCAGTTGCTGACCACCCGGTAGCCTCCCGTCAGACCCTCCGCCGCCGCGATCTTGGGAATGACCTCAAAAATGTGGGCGACAACGGCGCTGTTTTCGCCGGTGACGGCGTTGCAGTCGGGAATGTGGGTTTTCGGTACCACCAGAACGTGGGTGGGTGCCTGGGGGTTGATGTCCCGGAAGGCGAAGACCAGCTCGTCCTCGTAGACCTTGGTGGAGGGGATCTCCCCCGCGATGATTTTGCAGAACAGACAATCAGACATATGCGTTTCCTCCTTACAATCCAAAAGCGTGGACGCCCGCCATGCTGGCGGCGCCCATGATGATGCCTGCCATGACGACCCCCAGAGAGACAGCCAGGGCGGTGGTTTTGATTCCCATATCCAAAAAGCTCGCCGCCAGGGTGCCTGTCCACGCGCCGGTGCCGGGGACGGGGATGCCCACGAACAGCATCAGCGCCACAAACAGTCCGCCCCGTCCGGCCTTCGCAGCCAGCTTGTGACCGCCCCGCTCTCCCTTGTCCAGACAGTAGGAAAAGAGCTTGCCGATGTACTTTTTATCGGAGCCCCAGTGGAGCACCTTCCGGGCAAAGAAGTAGATTAGAGGTACGGGCAGCATATTGGCAACCACGCACACCGCCAGGGAGGTCAGATAATCCAGCCCCATGCCCACAGCCATCACGATTCCGCCCCGAAGCTCGATGAGCGGAACCATGGAAATGAAAAAGATCAATAAATATTGGGAGAACATTGTATCACCTTACTACGCGCTTTCTCCATTCTTTCGCGACCGACTCACCCTTGGCGGGGTCAGCTTTGTCCCTTCGTCCACCTGCGGCGCTTTTCACCCTTGGCGTCGAAGAGCGCCATGGCGGTCAGATTGATGGTCAGCGTGGCGACGAGTGCCAGCACTGCTTCCCAGATGAGGCAGTTGACGGCGTTCCACACCATGTCCATCACGTCCATGCTGCCGTATCCGCCGGTGATGACAGCCATAATGACGGTGAGCACCAGCCCCAGACCACCGAGACACAGACCGGCCATGCGCTGGGTAAACCGCCAGGCGCGGACACTGCCCATGCCGAAATAGCAGCGGTAGCCGAAATAGTAATTTGCCTCCTTGGGAGACAGAAATAGGTACGCCAGCCCCAGAATCAGCAAAATCACGGGGCCAAGCAGCACGGCAATGCGGCACACGGTGACAAGGCTCCCGAATACCTTACTCAGGTCCGGCAGCAGGGCGGCAGGGTCGAAGGCGTCCATCAGCCCCTTGATGGATTCCACATTCAGGGAACTTTCTGTGGCGGCGGTGATTTCCGTTGGGATTGTGCTCATTATTTTTCCTCCAGGAATTTGCTGATCTCCCGCATGAAGCTCTGGGCATCCTGAAACCGGTGGTAGATGGAGGCAAAGCGGATGTAGGCCACCTCGTCCAGGGGCTTCAGACGCTCCATGACCATCTCGCCGATTTTGTCGGTGCTGATTTCCCGCTCCAGGGTGTTCTGGATGGTCTGCTCAATTTCGGTGGTGATGCGATCCAGGTCGTTGACATCCACTTTCCGCTTGTCAAAAGCTCGCATCATGGAGTTGAGAATCTTGTTGCGGTCAAAGTTCTGGCGGGAGCCGTCCCGCTTTACTACAATGATCGGCAGACTTTCCACCACCTCGTAGGTGGTAAACCGGCGCTGGCAGCCCATACATTCCCGGCGGCGGCGGATGCTCAGGCCGTCCTCCGAGTGGCGGGAATCCACGACCTTGCTTTCCTGGTCGCCGCAAAACGGACATTTCATGGGAAAAACACGCCCTTTCCGAAGGTTATTCCAACATTATAGCAGAAGATGGAACAACTGTCCAGCTTTTTTTCACCGACCCGATTCGACAGCGAAAGACCCTTGCCTTTTGCCCGGTTTTCGGGTAAAATGATGGCGCGGAGGAAAGGGAAAATGGCAGCGTGCCTGACAGAAGCAGGAATGCATAATTGAGGGATTTCCTTCGCTCAATAGCGGATTGTCATGCCTAATTCATGGGAACGGAGAACAAAATGTCTAAGAAAATACTGTATGCCCTGTGGGGCGGTCTGTTTATTTTGTGCGCGGGGCTGGGGTTTATTCCTGGCTTCTCCCCGGAGGTCGGTTCGGGCGTCCGGGCGGCGCTGACGGTGCTGTCCGTGGCGTTCTTTCTCCCGCCGGCGTGGCTGCTTTACGCTGCCGGGAGGCAGAAGGACACGCGGACGCTCAAGCGGGTGCGAAACCTTTCGGCACTGTCGCTGGGACTGACGGTGCTGACGCTGATCCTGAATCTGCTCTCCGCCCTGGGGACGGTGACCCTGGGCAATGTGCTGTACGGAATTCTCATCGTCGTGTCCAGCCCCATGGTGTGCAGCGGCTATTGGGCGCTGAGCCTGTTTCTGTGGGCGTGCCTGCTGCTGGTGAGCTTGAAGCTGCTGAAGCGGGCGGCGTGACTCCTTCGCTTTGCGTGCTTGTCGGGATAA
>JAQXPK010000004.1 GCA_029100605.1 Bacillota bacterium
TTTTGATGAGATTACCCGCTATTATTTCAAAAATCGTCCCGTAGGGACACAATCATTGCCAACTGTCAATTGTCAATTTTCAATTCGGCGAGGCCGCTAAATTCCAATTTTCTGGTTTGCTGAGTTAAGCCGATATGCATAAAAGGGAAAGCCTACGGGGCGTCCCGCCGCACCCATTTTCCATGGAGGAACCGAACATGAAACATCTGCGAAAGCCAACCAATCTGCCTGTCATTGCCGCCGTGCTGGGCGTCGCCGCCCTGCTGCTTCGGCTGCTGGTATACAACCTCGCCGTGGACGCGAGAAATCTGCTGACGGGGCATCCGCTGACCATCGCCCTGTGGGTTCTTTCCGCAGCTGCCGTCGTCTGGGTGATCGTCTGCGTGGCGCGTCTGGACGGCTCGGCGGAGTACGCAGATAACTTTTCGCCGTCCCTGACTGCCGCCCTGGGGCACAACATCGGGGCGGCCGGCATCGCCCTGACGGCGCTCCTGCCCTGGTACAACCTGGGCAAGCTGGTGCTCCTCCGGCGGGTGCTGGGCATTCTGGCGGCTGCCGGGCTGGTTTTGGCCAGCCGGGACAAGAAGGCGGGGAAGTGCCCCCAGTTTCTGACCCATCTGGCGGTGTGCGTCTTTCTCATCGTGCATATGCTGGGCAACTACGGCGTGTGGAGCAGCAACCCCCAGCTTCTGGACTATGCCTTTGATCTGCTGGGCTGCGTCATGGCGGTGCTGTTCGCCTTTTACGAGGCCGCCTTTGACGTTGGCATGGGCAAGCGGCGGATGCAGCTTGCCGCGGGACTGCTGACCGCGTATTTTGGCTTCGCCGCCCTGTCCGGCTCCGCCTACCCCTTCCTGTATGCCGGCTGCGGGATCTGGGCGCTCACTGACCTGTGCACCCTGACGCCCAAGCCGAAGAAAAAAGAGGAAACGGCATGAAGCTGCCCGAGTTCGTTTTGGCCTGCCTGGACGCGCTGGAAAACGCCGGATTTCCCGCCTATGCGGTGGGCGGCTGTGTCCGGGACGCCTGTCTGGGACTGCAGCCCCACGACTATGATATTTGCACCGCCGCCCTGCCGGAGCAGACGGAGGCGGTATTTGCCGGAAAAAAGCTGGTGCTGTCCGGGGAGAAGCACGGCACCGTGGGCGTGGTCACGGAGGGGGGCGTTGTGGAGATCACCACCTTCCGCACCGAGGGTGCGTACCGGGACAACCGGCACCCGGACTGGGTGAAATTTGTGGACTGCGTGGAAGCAGACCTAGCTCGGCGGGACTATACCGTCAACGCCATGGCCTATTCTCCCAGCCGGGGCTTCGCCGATCCCTTCGGCGGCCGCGCCGACCTGAACGCCCGGGTGCTCCGGGCGGTTGGCGATCCGGAGCAGCGGTTCCAGGAGGATTCCCTGCGGATTCTGCGGGGCGTCCGCTTTGCCGTGAAGTACGGGCTGGAAGTTGACCCCTCCACGAAAGCCGCCATGGAAGCTCAAGCCCGGCTTATGGACAATCTGGCTCGGGAGCGGGTGTTTGACGAGTTATGTAACCTTCTCCCTCTGGTCACCGCCGAGGGTCTGTGCCGCTTCGCCTCCATTCTCGCGGCGGTGATTCCGGAACTGAAGCCCATGATTGGCTTTGACCAGCACAGTCCCCACCACGCCTATGACCTCTATACCCACACCGCCCATGTCACCGCGGCGGTGCCCGAAAATCTGACTCTCCGCTGGGCGGCGCTGCTCCACGACACCGGGAAAATTCCCACCTTCACCCGGGACGAGACCGGTCGGGGGCATTTTTATGGTCATGCCCAGAAAAGCGCAGAGCTTGCCGACGGGATTCTCCGCCGCCTGAAAGCCCCCACCGCCCTGCGGGAGCAGGCGGTGCTGCTCATCGGTCAGCACATGACGAAGCTGACTCCGGACAGGAAGCTGCTGCGCCGCCGGGTCAGCCGCCTGGGTTGGGAAACCGTTGAAAATCTGCTTCTGTTGCAGGAGGCGGACATGGGCAGCAAGGGCACCGGCACGCCGGAGGACATGGCGCAGTTCAGGCAGATCCGGGAAGTTCTGGCCCAGATCCGGGGGGAGGACGCCTGTCTGACGGTGAAGGATCTGGCGGTGGACGGCAATGACCTGCTGGCGCTGGGCTATCAGGGCAGAGCCGTGGGGCAGACGCTGAACGCCCTGCTGGAGCAGGTGCTGGACGAAACGCTGCCCAACCGGCGCTCCGCGCTGCTGGAATACGCGGCGCAGAGCAGGAAATGTGCTGATCGGGATAACGCTGAAAAGCGGTAAATTGGAATTTGGCGTAAACCCTTCGTAGGGCTTATGTCATGACCCCGCCGCCCAGGTATCGAGTTGTTTTTGCCGGGATTTCCCCGGAATTGTCGGTATTCAACCCTATTTGCATTGAATAGCATCCGACGTTGTCGGCGGGGTCA
>JAQXPK010000005.1 GCA_029100605.1 Bacillota bacterium
GGTTTTGTCATGCAATCATTCTGTTTTTTTGATAATACCTTAACACTACATATTTCCCGCTCTTCGGCAAACACTAGGTTCAAAGGAGCGATGAATATGGATGGACAGGAACTGGTGAAACAGACATTGGATCAAATACCGCAACCCAGCGCCAATGCAAAACGCATTGTAGGACTTGTAAAGGAAGGCGGCAGGATTACAGGGTATCAGCTCTCCGACGATTCCTTTGTAGAAAAGCAACAGGCAGTGAATATGGCAAAGCATGGCCAGATTGCCGGTGTCGGCATCGCCCACCGGGGAGATACGGAATACCTGAAATCCATCCCAAACGGGAGTGAAAATGACAATCTAGGGAATCTCCCCTCTGTTTCCCCGGAACCCAAGGCATAAGCTGTATCGTTCAAGGCCGCCGGTTTTCAGTACGAAAACCGGCGGCCTCAGCGCGCCCCGGCGCAAAACAGGCACGGCCTTCCGCAGTCGGATTCCCCGGATAATGCCATCCAAAACACCCATTTTTCCCGCTTCCGGGAAGGGGATACAGGTTTTTCCACGGCATACAGATGTCCGTATGCAATAGTCACAAAAGAGTTGGCGATTTTATTTCGTTTTTCAGCAAAAAGTTGCGTTGCAATTCAATGAACCATATAATATAATGTAGAATAAGTTTGTATAGGGTGGGTATTTACCCAGAAGGCAGGCAAAATAGAACGATGAGAATCGGCTTGTCCGCCGTTTGTGTCAGCATCACGCTCTCGCCGGGGTTCCCGCAATGTCAAAGAAAGGAAAGATTCTATGAACTCCAAGACCTTATTGTATATTCTAAAGCGTATTGCGCTGGCCATTTTGACAGTTTGGGTTGTCATAACGGTCACGTTCTTTGTCACCCGCGCCGTTCCCGGCGGCCCCTTCATGGCGGAAAAAGCGATTTCCAAGGAGGCACAGGCCGCCCTGGAAGCCAAATACGGTCTGGACAAGCCTGTCATGGTGCAGTATGTCACCTACCTGAAGGACGTGGTTACGAAGCTGGACTTCGGCCCCTCTCTGAAACTCAGAGGCCGTATGGTGATCGATGTCATCGCCGACGGCATGAAAACCTCCGTTAAGCTGGGCCTGATTGCCGCCTTCATCGCCCTGACGACGGGCATTGTTCTGGGCTCCGTTGCCGCCCTGCGGCGGAACACCCTGCTGGATAAGAGCATCATGGTCATTGCCACCGCCTTTGTTTCTATGCCCTCGTTCATCATGGGCACTCTGCTTTTGCTGCTGTTCGCGGTTCACTGGCCGATCTTCCCTGCCAACGGCTCCACCACCCAGGGCTTGGTTCTGCCCATTATCACCCTGTCACTGTATCCCATGGCCTATATCACCCGGCTGACCCGCAGCTCCATGCTGGACGTTTTGGGTCAGGATTATATCCGCACTGCCCGGGCAAAAGGTGTTTCTCAGTTTAAGATTATCTTCGGTCACGCGCTGAAGAACTCCCTGATTCCCGTCATCACTTACTTTGGGCCGATGCTGGCTTATATCGTCACCGGTTCTCTTGTTGTGGAGCAGATTTTCGCCGTGCCCGGCATCGGGCGCGCCTTCGTCACCTCCATTATCAACCGTGACTATCCTTTGATTATGGGCACCACCATTGTGCTGGCCTGCCTGATTGTTGTTATGAACCTGGTCAGCGATATTCTGTACAAGGTTGTTGACCCCAGAATCACCCTCGAGTAAGGAGACAGAGAATGAAAAAGAAGTTTTTTTCCATGCACGTGGATGTAGATGACTTCATCCCCGCAACCGACGAAGAAAAGGCATATATGGTGCAGATGCGCCCCTCCACCACCTTCTTTAAGGATGGTATGAAGCGCTTGATGAAGAACAAGGTCGCGGCCGTGAGCATGTTCCTGATTATCTTCATCACCCTGGGATCGATTATTATCCCCTTCTTCTGGCCCTATAAATACGACAAGATGCTGGGCAATACCCCTGGTAAACCCATGGATTCCTCCTACAATAACCTTGCTCCCTTCCAGTACGGCGAAACGGAGCAGAAGCGAATTGCCGCCGGCGAGAAGGTCTTCCCCCACATCTTCGGCACAGACGCCCAGGGTCGTGATTACTTCATCCGCGTGGTCTATGGAACCCGGATCTCCCTGGCTGTTGGTTTCTTTGCCAGTATTATTGTGCTGATTATCGGTATGACTGTAGGCTCTATCTCCGGTTATATCGGCGGCAAGGTCGATATCATTATCATGCGGATTGTGGATATCATCTATTCCCTGCCGGATACCCTGATGGTCATCCTGCTGGCCTCCGTGATGAAGGTTAGTTTGGGGGCGCTGCTGGAAGGGACGGTTCTGGAAAAGCTGGGAACCAATATGGTCTCCCTATTCCTGGTGTTCGGACTGCTGTACTGGGTGTCCATGGCTCGCCTGATCCGTGGCCAGATTCTGTCCCTGCGGGAACAAGAATATGTCCTGGCCGCCCAGGCCACCGGTGCCAAGGCCGGCTGGATCATCCGCAAGCACCTGCTTCCCAACTGCATCAGCGTGGTAATCATCTCCACCGCTCTGCAAATTCCCAACGCCATCTTTACCGAAAGCTACCTGTCCTTCCTGGGTCTGGGCGTTAACGCTCCTATGCCCTCTCTGGGCTCTCTGGCTTCTGATGCGTTGAACGGCATCAACAGCTACGCCTACCGTCTGATCATTCCCGCCATCGTCATCAGCTTGATTGTACTTTCTCTGAACCTGTTTGGCGACGGCCTGCGGGATGCATTCGACCCCAAACTGAAGAATTAAGGAGGAAGCCGCTATGGCATTGTTAGAAGTAAAAGACTTGCACACTTCCTTCTTTACCCCCGCAGGAGAAGTGAAGGCTGTTAACGGTGTGTCGTTTAATCTGGACCGGGGCAAGGTGCTGGGTATTGTGGGCGAGTCCGGCTCCGGTAAGTCCGTCACCGCCTATTCCATTATGCAGATTCTGGAAAAGACCGGTAAGATTGTCTCCGGTTCCATCAAATTTGACGGGCAGGAGCTGGTGGGAATCGGCGAGGCCGGCATGAAGGACATCCGGGGCAATAAAATTTCCATTATCTTCCAGGATCCCATGACCTCCCTGAACCCAACCTACACCATTGGTCATCAGCTGATGGAGGCGATTCTGCTGCACACTTCCCGGAACAAGCAGCAGGCCTATGACCGGGCAGTGGAAATGCTGCGGCTGGTCAATGTCAACGAGCCGGAGAAGCGGATGAAACAGTATCCCTTCGAGTTCTCCGGCGGTATGCGTCAGCGGGTTATGATCGCAATGGCTCTGGCCTGCGAGCCGGATATTTTGATCGCGGACGAGCCCACCACTGCCCTGGATGTCACCATCCAGGCTCAGATTCTGGAGCTGATGCAGAGCCTGCAGAAGGAACTGGGCATGGCGATTATTCTCATTACCCATGACCTGGGCGTTGTGGCTCAGATGTGCGATGAAGTGATTGTCATGTACGCAGGCTCCATCTGCGAGCAAGGCACCGCCGACGAGGTTTTCTACAATCCCCGGCACGAATATACCAAGGGTCTGCTCCGTTCGATTCCCACGGTGGACAATGACGGAAGCCGGCTGCATCCCATTACCGGCACCCCCATTGATCTGCTGAATATGCCCAAGGGCTGTCCCTTCGCGCCCCGGTGTGACGCCGCAATGAAGATCTGTATGCGGGAGCGCTGCCCCCGGATGCAGATCAATGATATGCACCAGGCGTCCTGCTGGATGAACGTTAAGGAAGCCTTTGACAACGGAGAGCTTGAGGAGGCGGAGTCTTAAATGAGCGAATTTGAAAATCTGGTAGAGGTCAAGCACCTCAAGGAATACTTCCCCATTAACACCGGCCTGTTCAAGACCACCCCTCTGAAGGCCGTGGACGATGTGTCCTTTGCCATCCGCAAGGGCGAAACCCTGGGCTTAGTCGGCGAGTCCGGCTGCGGAAAAACCACGGTTGGTCGTACCATCCTGCACCTGTATAAGCCCACCGACGGCGAGGTCTGGTTCGAGGGCAAGAAGATTCAGTCCAAGCAGGACATTCTGGAATACCGCAAGAAATCCGCCATGGTCTTCCAGGATCCCTATTCTTCTCTGAATCCCAGAATGACCGTTTCCGACATTATTGCCGAGCCGCTGGATGTCCATCATCTGTACAGCAGCAAGGCCGAACGCCAGGAAAAGGTTCTGGAGCTGATGTCCAAGGTTGGCCTGAATTCCGAGCACGCGAGCCGCTACGCTCACGAATTCTCCGGCGGTCAGCGCCAGCGAATCGGCATTGCCCGGGCTTTGGCCATGGGGCCTGAGTTCATCGTGTGCGATGAGCCGGTATCCGCGCTGGACGTTTCCATTCAGGCACAGGTCATCAATATGTTTGATGAGCTGCAGGATGAAATGGGACTGACTTATCTGTTCATTGCCCATGATCTTTTGGTCGTGCGTCACATTTCCGACAGAATCGCTGTCATGTATTTGGGTAAAATGGTGGAGATGGCGGATGCCAACGAGATTTACGATCATCCCCTGCATCCCTACACCAAGTGTCTGATGTCCGCCGTTCCCCTCCCCGACCCCAAGAAGGCGCGGGAAAACAAGCGGATCGTCCTTTCCGGCGACATTCCCAGTCCCCTGCACGCCCCCTCCGGCTGCCCCTTCCGCACCCGCTGCCCCTATGCGACAGAGGAATGCGCGGCAAGTATGCCCGAGTTCAAGGAGGTCGCTCCAGGTCACTACGCCGCCTGCCACAACCTGGACAAGTGTAACTAACCCTGTTTCATCATCCGCCGTTTCATATGCCGTTATGAGATGCGGATTTTGAATAAAATTCATTATTTTGAGAAAGGAAAATGAGAATGAAAAAACTGATCGCTTTGCTTCTGGCAGTCGTCATGGTTCTGTCTCTCACCGCCTGTGGCGGTAAGACCGAAGAACCCGTTGCAACCAATGGTGCAACCACTGCTACCGAAGTCGCAGGCATGACTCCCGCCGAGAAGGCCGCTGCCGAGGCTGAAATTCGTTACGCCATCGGCCTGCTGTTCGACCGCAACTACATCGTTGAGAACGTTGCCCAGAACGGCGCTGTCCCCGCTTCCTCCTTTGTCGCCATGGGTATGACCGATGCCGACGGCTCTCAGTTCTATGAGAACGCCGGTCACAGCGACGAGTATGTGGGCTACTACAGCGTGGACAAGGACGCTTTCGAGGCCAACTACGCGGAGGCTTACGCCATCCTGTCCAAGTACTACGAGGTGGACGAGAACGGCATGTTCACCAACTTCCCCACTCTGACCTACCTGTACAACACCTCCGAGGGTCACAAGGCCATCGCTGAGTACCTGCAGTCCGCTCTGGCTGCTGTGGGTATCACCATGAACCTGGAGAACCAGGAATGGAACACCTTCCTGAACACCCGTAAGGCCGGCGACTTCTCCGTTGCCCGTAACGGCTGGCTGGCTGACTACAACGATCCCATCTCCTTCCTGGATATGTGGACCACCGGCTCCGGCAATAATGACGTGCAGTTCGGCAAGGGCGACAACGCCACCGTGGCTGCTTACGACCTGGATCTGACCGATCTGGGCTACGATGTCAAGGTTGAGGACGGCACCTGGGCTGAGACCTACGATGTCATCATCCCCCTGATCAAGAGCTGCACCGACACCAACACCCGTTACGAGCTGATGCACCGCGCCGAGGATCTGCTGATGTCCACCGGCTGCATCGTTCCTCTGTACTTCTACACCGACCTGTATATGCTGGACGACGGTGTTGAGGGCTTCTACTCCACCCCCCTGGGCTTCAAGTTCTTCCAGAACACCACTCTGAACGGCGCTGGCGATTCCCTGGCTGTCTGCCTGGCTTCCGAGCCTGACACCATTGATCCCGCCCTGAACTCCGCTGTTGACGGCGGCACCATGTGCTCCCACCTGTTCTCCGGTATGGCCAAGTGGGCTCAGAAGGACGACGGCACTCTGGAGATCGTTGCCGACTGCGCGACCGAGCTGTCCGAGCCTGTTGTCAATGACGACGGCACTGCCACCTACACCTACACTCTGAAGGACGGCCTGAAGTGGTCCGACGGTCAGGATCTGACTGCCAAGGACTTCGAGTTTGCCTGGAAGCGCGCCGCTTCCTCCGCTCTGGGCGCTGACTACGGCTACATGTTCGAGGTTATCAAGGGCTATCCCGATGACCTGGCTGTCACCGCCGTGGACGACACCACTCTGGAAGTCACCCTGAACAACGAGCTTCCCTACTGGAACGAGCTGATGGCCTTCCCCACCTACTTCCCTGTTCGTGAGGATGTTGTCTCCAACGAGGCTTGGGCTACCGATCCTTCCACCTACGTCTGCAACGGCCCCTACAAGATGGCTTCCTGGGATCACAACTCCCTGATCACCCTGACCAAGAACGAGAACTACCATGATGCCGACAGCGTCACCATGAACGAGCTGAAGTTCTATCTGTCTGACGATGCCAACAACATGCTGACCAACTTCAAGAACGGCACCTGGCAGCTCATCGACGATGTTCCCACTCAGGAGATCTCCACTCTGAAGACCGATTATCCCGACGAGTTCAAGGTCGCCGGTCAGATCGGCACCTACTACGTCTGCTGGAACATCAACCAGCCCCTGCTGCCCGAGGCTTAAGTCCCGGATCAGCTGAGACAAAATCGCTCCCGCCTTCCGAAAGGAAGGTGGGAGTTTTTCGTAAATCAAGCGTGAACGGCTTTTCTTTGGGTCTTACTCAGCTTGTACAGCTCCTCCGCCGCCAGGCGGGTTCGCGCCACGACGTCGCCGCCGCCCTTGGGGAAGCAGTAATACAGACGCTGGTTGTCGCCGATACAGATGATGTCTCCGATTTCATACCAATAATAGTCGGCGTAGAGGCCATAGCTGGCTGTGGGCTTCTGAGTATAGCGCAACCGCCCGTCACAGCCGGTGAGTGTGAACCCATCCCGATCGTGGGTCAGATGCCCTTGTCCCACCTTGTATATGGCCTTAAAATCCACCATGATGGCAATGTCCACATCCAGATCCAGCCGGTAGGTGCCGTCCAAAAGCTGCTGACGCACCTGCTCCCGCTCCCAGCGATACCAATCTGGAATGTGGGAAAACTCCGTCTGTCCAGCCGTGGCTTCCATCTCGCCCAGAGGCGTCAGCGTCCAAATCTTTCCGCACCCACCGCAGGTCAGGGTGGTTCCCTTACCCACCATCTTTCCTTCTGCCCCACAGTGGGGGCACCGGTAGAGAATCCGGTTCAGGCCGTCCGCCCGGAAATCGTCGGTAATCTCGATGCCGTTTTCCTTCTGCCAGCGGAAATGGTCGAAGGAAAAGGCCGTGTCCAGCCCGTCGGACAGCTCTTTCACGGTTTTTGTCTCAACGTCTTCCCGGGTGTAGAGCAGCCGCACCTTCGCCGTCACCGGTACGCTCTTTCGCACTTGAAGTTCATTATACAGCGGATTGCGGCTGAAGGCGCCGAAGGTCTCGATCATCACCACGGGCACATCCAGCTTTTTCAACAGGATCCCCATTTTCCGGGGCAGCGGCGTACAGGTGCCGTCGAAGGAGTAGCTGGCCTCGGGATACATGAGGACGCTGGTTTTCAGGGTTTTCAGGCAGTAGGCCATGTCCTGTACCAGGGTCAGATCGGTGACAAATTTCTGGGTGGGTACGCAGCCGATGGTACGCATGAGCCAGGCCATCAGGCCGCCCATGCCCACGAAGCCGTCGGAGGTGCAGATGATGTTGAAGGGTCTGGGGTAGAGAATGCGGTAGGCAATCTGCAGATCCAAAAAGCAGGAGTGGTTCATGAGAATCAGGCACGGTTCACCCTCTCCCAGCTGCTCCATGCCCTCGCTGGTATAGGAGAACCGGGTTCCCGCGAGGCCGGGGATGGTCAGCCCCCGGATAAAAGTGCGCCAAAAGAGATTCGGCTTTTTCGGGTGTTGGTGGGGGTAATGGGGCAGCGCCATGACTTTCTCAAAGTCCATTTCCTTGACAGTGGTTTTCATAATGCGGCCTCCTGGTTGTGGGATTGGGGATCTGCTGAGATTCGTTTCGCAGCGATTATACCAGATGTTCACAATTTCGTCAAGATTCCGCCCTGTCCTGGGCGCGTCCTCTCCCGAATTGTTCCGCAGGAAAGAAAGTGCTTGACAAATCTGTGCTTACTGTATATACTGATAATATACAGTAAGCACACTCTGGAGGGACGAAATGAACATCCTGATCGACAATAAGAGCGGCCTTCCCATCTACGACCAGATTTTCTCCCAGATCAAAGCCCAGATCATCAGCGGTGAGCTTCGGGAAAATGAGGCGCTGCCCTCCATCCGAAATCTGGCAAAGGATCTGCACATCAGCGTTGTGACCACCAAGCGGGCTTACGACGAGCTGGAAAAAGAGGGCTTCCTATATACTATCGCCGCCAAGGGGTGCTTCGTGGCGCCGAAGAATGTGGAGCTTCTCCGGGAGGAGACGCTGAAAACAATGGAACGGCACATCGATCAAATCGTCGGTCTGGCAAAGTCCATCGGCCTTCGCCCCGGCGAGGTGTTGGACATGGTCAAATTTGCGATGGAGGAAGAATCATGAACGCATTGGAAATTCGGGACTTAACCAAGCACTATGGCGGCTTTTCCCTGGAGCATCTGAACCTGACCCTGCCCAAGGGCTGCATCATGGGTCTCGTAGGAGAAAACGGCGCGGGAAAAAGCACCACCATCAAGCTGATTCTGAACGTCATCCGCCGGGACGGCGGCACCGTCACTCTGCTAGGCAAGGACAACCGGGAAAACCTGGCCTTGACTAAGGAGGATGTGGGCGTCGTGCTGGATGAAGTGGGCATCTCCGCCTGCCTCACCGCCCGGCAGGTGGGACGCATTATGAAAGACATCTACCGGAATTGGGATCAGGCCGCCTTTGACGGGTTCCTGACCCGCCTGGCGGTGCCCACGGACAGGAAATTCAAGGAATTCTCCCGGGGCATGAAAATGAAGCTGGGCATCGCCATCGCCCTGTCCCACCATGCCAAGCTGCTGATTCTGGACGAGGCCACCAGCGGCCTGGACCCGGTGGTGCGGGACGAGGTGATGGACATTTTCATGGAATTCACCCGGGACGAAGCCCATTCCATCCTGATCTCCTCTCACATCGTCAGCGATCTGGAGAAGATCTGCGATTACATCGCGTTTCTGCACAAGGGTAAACTCTTGCTCTGTGAGGAAAAAGACCGCCTGAAGGAAGAATACGGCGTGCTCCACTGCACCCCCCAGGAGGCGGATGCCATCCCCGCCGCCGCAGTCATCGGGCGGAAAACCTCCGCCTACGGCTGTGAGCTGCTGGTAAAGCGCGACCAGGTGTCCGGGAATCCCACCTTCAGCCCGGTGGATATTGAGCAGCTGTTCATCTTCATGGCAAAGGAGGAAAACTGATATGAAGGGTCTGCTTCGGAAGGACTTCTATATGCTCTGGAGCTACAATAAGATGTTCCTCATCCTCATTTTCGGATTTATTGCGCTCTCCGCCCTCCCCGTCAACGGAGATAACACCTTTTTCTTCTACTATCCCTGTATTCTGGGCAGCGCGCTTCCCGTCTACCTTTTGGCCTACGACGAGGCCGAGCACTGGTGCACCTTCTGTGACACCCTGCCGGTGACACGGCAGCAATTCGTCGCCGGGAAATACCTCATGGGTCTAATCTGTGCCGGCATCATCTCCATTCTCTCCGCCGCCGCTGCCGGGCTGCGCATGGTTCGCAGCGGTGGGTTCGATTCGGTGGACTTTGGAGATCAGCTTGCCATCCTGGCAGCCATCGCTCCCCTGCCCGCCGCGCTGTGCCTGCCGCTGATGTTCAAGTACGGCACCCAGAAGGGACGCATCGCTCTCTTCGTGGTGATTGGCCTGTTTTGCGGCGTCACCATTCTCGTGGATCCGCCAGAGCTGTCCGGCCTATCGTTTCCCATCTGGGCTCTGCCGGTGCTGTCTGCGGCGCTCTTTGTCATCTCCTGGCTGCTGTCCGTCCGGTTCTATCAGAAGCGGGAATTCTGAACAGCGTGCCAAAAATCCCGGGCGGCGTACCGTCCGGGATTTTTTCGCTTTCTGTTACCGCTTCAGCGCCTTGCGCAGAACCGGGACGATCAGCAGGGCGACGCCGCCGCCGATGAGGGCGGTGATCAGCTGGGGCCAGCTGAAGGTAGCGGGCAGCGCCTTGAGCATCGGCTCCTTCAGCGTGCCGGCAGCCAGCAACGAGGACGCCATCACGCCGCAGATGATCTTCACCACGATGAGATACAGCGCGGCAAATTTTGCCAGGGCTGCCACCAGCCAGGCGGCGATCTGCCTGCCAATCTCCCTGCCGTTCTCGCCTGCGATGAGCCGCAGCAGCACCACGAACACGGTGTTGCCCACCATGATGGCGGGCACCGTGAGAATCTGCGGGGCAATGCCCAGCAGGAATGCCAGCACCGGAGAAATCACCGCCACGGTGATGCCGCTGCCCATACCCGCGACCAACACCGTGATTGCCAGCACCGCGTTGACGCAGGAGCCGGTGACCAGCTGACCAAAGCCCTTGGTCAGCGCCTGCAGCGCCACAAGCAGTGCCAGCATAATGGCGGTTTCCGTAATCCAACGTACCTTTTTGTTCATAAACCCATCCTCCTTCTGTTATTCCTTGGAGATGACGCCTGAGTAGGCCGTTTTCACGCTGACCCCCACCAGGCTTCCGATTTTTCCGGAGAGGGCGGCAATGGTATTCTGGGGCGCGTCCAGCGCCACAGCAATGATGCTGACCCCCCGCTTGCGGTAAGGAATGCCCATGCGCCCGACGATAAACTCCGCGTATTCGTGGAGCAGGGCGTTCAGGCGTTCCACCATCTCCCCGTTTTCCACAATGATGCTCATCACCGCAAGTCTCGTTTCCAACGGAAACACCTCCAAACACAAAAATTGCCGTGACCCTGACGGCACGGCAACAGCAAGCTACCCCGGAATGTTCTCCGCGGTAAAATACCATATTCGCACCTTTCAGGCAGCCGCATATGGCTTACTGTCAGGATCCTTGTCATTAGCATAACACGTTCCCGGTGCTTTGTCCAGCCCTGTCCATGGAGAAAAAGTCAGTCTCTTTTTGGCGGATTCCCACAAAAGGCTCACGTTCTCCCCGCTCTCGCCGCCCGGCGTTCCAGCTTGGTGCGGAAGTGGCGTTCCAGGCTGGGCACCATGAGCAGACACACCAACGCGGCGGTAAAGCCGCCGTTGTACAGGCACATACCGCCGTGGAGCACGGGCACCGTGGTGACCATGCAGAAGTGGGCCATCGCCGCCACCATGCCGTAAAACCACCCGTATTTATCCGCAATGGGGCTGAGGCCGTTGGCGTAGCACAGCCCAACGATGATGGACTGGGCGCTTAAATACTGGGTGAACGTACCGCCGGTCAGGGGAGAAAGCAGCCGGAACAGCCAGGACGCTGAGGCGTAACCCAGCATAATGGGCCAGATATTCCCCGGGTGGGAGCCGGAATTGCAGGTCGCCAGCATACAAAAGACGACGCCGAAGGTCACGCCGTTCATCTCCGCGCCGATGAGGTTATAGTAGGCGAGAATGAACAGCCCGTACATACCCACGTTCATCAGCATGGCAGCGTTGTCATAGGTGGCGGCAAAGTCCACCACCTGATCCGGATCCGTCAGCAGCTTCCAGTAGTCCCTGGGGCGGCAGCCCATGGCGAGAGCCACAATCACGCAGGCGGAAAACAGAATAATGCAGAAGGTATTGACGATGACGGGTGACGCCACCGACAGGTCGGAAATCGCCTCCGGCACCGGTACGCCCATGGCTTTATACAGCACACCCTGGAGCAAAAACGCGGTCATTCCCACGGGCAGAGCAGCGGAATACAGGGCGAAGCCCTTGTGCACTCTGGGGGAGTTTTCCAGCCCAGCCGGGAGAAAGAAGCCCACAAACGCCCCCACGGCAATGGCGAGCACCACGCCCATAGGGGAAAAGCCCACCACCTCGGCGTTGGGATAGCGCACCAGCAGCTCGGAAATAAAGGGCGCGACGCCGGTGGAAAAGAGCATGGCATTGGAATGGTCGCCGATGGGCACCTTCCGCACCAGGCAGAACAGCACCACGCCGAACATGGTCGGCCACATATTGAGAATGTGGATGCCCCAGGAGCCAAAGCCCGTGGTGAGAATGGTCACCAGCACCGCCGCGTCATTGGCCTTTTTGCCGGGAATGCAGTAGACGGCGGTACACACCAGTCCAACCAGTGCCATATTCAGGAATGTGGCGGCATAACCGCCGATGGAGAAGAAATTGGTGGATGCTTTTGTAGGCGCGCCCAAGATTTTCAGCAATCCGGAGAGCATCTGCCCCCGGTCGGGCATACAGAAGGCCGCCGCAAGAAAGCTCAGGCTGAAGCAAAGGAAAAAGCCCTTCAGAAACGTATTTTCGGGAAGCGCATTCCATTTTCTCATGGTAGTACCTTCTCTCTTCTCTGGGATACCTCTATTAAACCACACTTTTCCGCCCCTGTCCAGTACAGGGAAGAAATAATGCCGCCAAATAGCAGTTTTGCGGCGAGTCGCCGCTGGCAATGCGTGCCCGGGTGGTTTATAGTCGTTACGCCATTGGGCGTTCATTAAGGTATGATTGCCCCTGGCAATCATGATGATTTTGATTCGCTGCGCGGAGCACCACGCTCGGTTCGTTACAGGGCGGAAAATTGCAGTTTGCGGGGATGCCCCCGCGGGCAATGCGTGCCCAGGTGGCCTTTAATCGTCACGCCATTGGGTGGACATTAAGGTATGATTGCCCCCGGCAATCATGATGATTTTGATTCGCTGCGCGGAGCACCACGCTCGGTTCGTTTCATGGTACCAAATTGCAGTTTGGCGCGCAGCGCCCAAGGCTTCTCCTTGAGGAGAAGCTGGCAAAAATCTATGATTTTTGACTGATGAGGTGTGCAGTACCCGTGTACGATAAGGAAAGCATTTCGGCGAATTGGGACAGGGTAACGCCGCTACGGCGGCGACACCTCATCCGTTTCGCCTGACGGCGAGCCACCTTCCCCTCAAGGGGAAGACTTTGGTGCGCCAAATTCCAATTTGCAGGGATGTCAGCGGCGGGGTTGAGCATGACAAAAAGCACCGGGATAGGCCGGTGCTTCCGTATTTCAGAGCTAAGGCAACACCGCGCAATGGGAACTGTGGGCTTCGGCGGATCTAAAGCCCCAATCGCGCAGTATGAAAAATGGAAAATACATCCAGTATTCCCCCGTTTTTCATACGTTCGCTTGTGTCAAAATCTCTTGCCGAATCTCCTTGCTCCATTATCCGGTATTGCCCTAAGATTGCTTTCCCAGAAGCTCCGGGTGCTTTTCCTCCAGCCACTGGCGAATGATCTCCTCGGAAAGCTGAGACAGACTCCATTTCTTTTCTGCGGCAATTTTGGATAAAACCGATTTGATTTCAGAATCAGTGCGATAAGTAATGTACTCTGTTTTCTTCATTCGTATCACCTTGTATACATGGTATACCTTTTCCCTTGACGAAACCATATTTATCAGATATACTAGATATATCATCAACGAGGTGATCGTATGGACACATTTGAAACCGTATATTACTTCCTGCTGGGAGAAATGGAGGATGGGTATGCCCTTGACTGGGTGGAGAATGCCTTTTCGCCGGGCAGCGAATGTGACCGGGCATACCGGCGGATAGAAGCCGCCCGGCAGCGCCTGTCTGCCCGGCTGGGGACGGAGGACGATGCCGACGTGGAGGAAATCCTCTCCGTCCAGCTGGACATTCAGAAAGCCCTGTGTCAAAAAATCTTCGCATATGGGCAATTCCAAGGAAAATAATGATGCAAAACGCGGGCGTCCGGTTGGACGCCCGCGATGGGTTATGCTTCGTTGACCGCTTCCACGAACCGTTGGAACGCGTCACGACCCTCAGGGGTGTTTTTGTAAACCCCCGCATCCTCCAGAACGGCGGTAAACACCCGACCCGTCTCCTGAAGGAGGGTTTCCAGAGCGTTTTCCTTGGTGAAAACATACCGCTGCTTCAGCTCCGCCACCCAGTCCCCATGTTTGGAAAGCACCGGGTCGGCGGAAATGTCCTTCCCCGCCACGATGGCCTCCGCCAGGTCGCTCAGTTCACCCTTCAGGCGGCTGGGCAGCACCGCCAAGCCCATGACCTCGATGAGGCCGATGTTCTCCTTCTTAATATGGTGCTTGTCCCCGTGGGGATGGAACACCCCCAGAGGATGCTCCGGCGTGGTAATATTGCACCGCAGCACCAGATCCAGCTCGTACTTCTCTCCCCGGCGGCGGGCAATGGGGGTGATGGTATTGTGGGGTTCGCCGTCGGTGAAAGCCACAACGCCCACACTCTCGTCGGAATACCCCCGCCAGCAGGTAAGGATCTTATCCGCCAGCGCCGCCAAACGCTTGGGGTCATCCCCGTCCAGACGAAGGACGCTCATGGGCCATTTGACAATGCCCGCCTGAATTTCCTCATATCCCTGGAAGCAAACCTCCGCTTCCACCGGCGCTTTCTCCATGGCGAAGGTATAGTGCCCACCCTGGAAGTGCTCGTGGCTGAGAATGGAGCCGCCCACAATGGGCAGATCGGCGTTGGAGCCCACAAAATAGTGGGGAAATGCCGTCACAAAGTCCAGCAGCTTTTCAAAAGCCGCCCGGTCGATCTTCATGGGAACGTGCTCGGCGTTAAAGACGATGCAGTGTTCGTTGTAATAGACGTAGGGCGAATACTGCAAATACCAGTCCTTCCCACCTACGGTGATGGGGATGATCCGGTGGTTGGCTCGGGCGGGGTGATTCAGCCGTCCGGCGTAGCCCTCGTTTTCCCGGCACAGCTGGCACTTGGGATAGCCGGACTGAGGGGCGTTCTTGGCGGCGGCAATGGCCTTGGGATCCTTCTCCGGCTTGGACAGGTTGATGGTGATGTCCAGCTCACCGTATTCGCTGGCATACTTCCAGCGCATATCCTTTTGAATGCGGTAGCGGCGGATGTAATCGGTGTCACAGCTGAATCTGTAGTACCAGTCGGTGGCAGAGCGAGGGCTGACGGCGTACTTTTCCCGGAAGGTGCGGATCACTTCCCGTGGCATGGGGGTGACGGCACCCATAATCCGGGTGTCGAAAATGTCCCGGGCGGTGATATTGTCCTCGCACAATCCCTTTTCGCAGGCATAGTCCAGCATCCCCGCGAGAATGTCCTCCAGATTTTCCAGCAACGGCTCCCCGGAGGGGTCATAGTCGTCCTTGCGGAGAATATCCAGCAGCCGGTTGGTCAGCACCTGGCGGTCAACCGGCTCGGCAAGGCCGGTTTTCACGGCGTAGGCAACCAGAGATTCGATGCAGGTCTCGATCTTCATGCCTCGGCCTCCATCTCCACGCCGCCCTGGGGGCGGATGGACAGCACGTGGCAGGCGCCCTTGCCCAGCACCGCATCAATGCCAGCGACGAAGCTATCCAGAATGTCAAAGGGGACAAAGGCCTGGACAGTTCCGGCAAAGCCGCCGCCGTGAACCCGGTAAGCGCCCCGTCCGTTTAAGTAGTGCTCGCACAGCGCCAGGCTCACCGCCACGTCCTGATGGGTCTTGTACCCGGCGGGGATCACGTTCTGCAAATACATATAGGACGAGTAGCCGCTCTGCTTGACAAGGGACAAAAATGCGTCAAAGTCCCCCGCCTTCAGCGCCGCCACCTGTTTGGGCACCCGGGCGTTCTCCTGGTAGAAGTGGATGGCCCGGAGCACCGCCCGGTCGCCGCACTCCAGCCGTAGCGCCGGGATGGCGGCGTAGAAGTCTTTTTCATCGATCTGGGTCAGCACATCCTTGCCGAAGTGGGCGCATACAGCCTTCAGCTCCCCGGGAATCGCGGCGTACTCGTCGGTGAGGTCGGCGTGGCTGGCCTGAGAATCGATGATGCACAGGGCGTGAGCGCAGGCAGAAAAGTCAAAGTCCACCGGCTCGATGATGGGCTTATCCTTATCGAAGAAATCAATGGTGACCAGATTGCCCACGGCGGAGGCCATCTGATCCATCAGCCCGCAGGGCTTGCCAAAAAACACGTTCTCCGCGTACTGCCCGATCATGGCGATTTCCGGCTGGGATACCTTTCCGTCAAAGAACAGGCCGTTGAGGATAGTGCCGATGAGCACCTCAAAGGCGGCGGAGGAACTGAGCCCGGAGCCGGGCAGGACGGTGGATTCGCAGTAGGCGTCAAAGCCCCGCACCCGGCAGCCCAGCTGGGAAAACCGGGCGGCAACGCCCCGAATGAGAGCGGGCGTGGTGTTGATTTCCTCGGCCTTGGGGGTCAGCTCCTTCAGTTCAACCACGCTCATGGGGTAGCCCTTGGACAGGATGCGTACCGTGTCCGTGCCGTTCACCCGGACGGCGGCCCGGGTATCCAGATTCACCGCGGCAGCCAGAACCCGACCCCGCTGGTGGTCAGTGTGGTTGCCGCCGATCTCGGTGCGTCCCGGGGCGGAGAAATACCGCTGCGGCGCACCGCCAAAGGCGGCGGCGAAACCGGCGTCCAAACCCTGCTTTTCGGCAGGGGAAAGCATCAGCTTGGGTGCAGACATAACATAACCTCCCAATCGTTTCATGACAGCCACGGAGGGCCGCTATTTTCTGTGCTCATTATATCTCATTCTCTCCAAAAAGGGAAGCACAATTTTCCATAATCTTGCTTTTTTGCACAAAGCGGGAGGGGCGATGCCCCTCCCGCTTTGCCTTGGAATTTCAGCACTTCTTCATTAGCCGGATGAAGAACTCCACCGCCTTGGCGACGGTGTCCAGGCGGATGCGCTCGTTGTTGCCGTGGATGGTGGCTCGCTCCTCGGCGCTCAAGTCCATGGCGGAGAAACGGTAGACGTGATTGCTCAGATCCCGGTAGTGCCGGGAATCGGAACACTGCACCATGAGATACGGCGACACCACGCAGCCCCGCCAGGTCTCCGCCACGGCAGACGATACCTTCTCCCAGGCAGGGCAGCCGGTCTCGGAGACAGGACTGGGATCAAAGGCCTCCAGAGCCGTAATCTCCACAGCGGGGTCGTTCACGGTTTTTCTCAGGTAGTCCAGAGCGGAAGAAACGGTATCGGAGGGGTTCAGGCGCATATTCGCCACCATTTTCGCCTCCGGCGGGATGACGTTCCGGGCGGAGCTGCCCTCCATCTGGGTAAAGGCCACGGTGGTGCGGATCAAAGCGTTCATCTCGCCGCCGCTCTTCTTGGCAAGCAGGTCAATCACCCAGCCAAAGCACCACATATTGGCGAAAATCACCCGGTACAGGAGGGTGGAATACCGACCCAGCGTGTCGAACATCTGGGAGGCAGGGCCGTCAATGTGAGCCGGGAAGGGGTGATCCTCCACCCGCTTGCAGGCTGCCGCCAGAACGCCCACCGGCGTGTGGGGCTTGGGAGCGGAAGCGTGACCGCCGGCGGAAACGGTGCGGTACTGGGCATTCAGCATACCCTTTTCCGCGATTCCAATGAGACCGCAGGGCTGCTTGACTCCGGGGAATACATTCTCCACCACGGCGCCGCCCTCGTCCACCACCATGGCGGGATGGATACCCTTCTCTACGAAGTAATTCACGATGTTAACCGCGCCCTGTCCGTTGACCTCCTCACCGCCGGAGAAGGCGAAATAGATGTCGTTTTCCGGCTGGAAGCCTGCACCGATAAGATAGTTGGCAGCGGACAGGATGCCGTTGAAGGTGACCTTGGTGTCCAGCGTGCCCCTGCCCCAGAGGACACCGTCCTCAATGACCGCGGCGAAAGGAGGCTTGTCCCACTTTTCCTCGTCCACCGGCACCACGTCATAGTGAGCCATGAGCACAGCGGGGTCGCCCTCCCCTTTTCCCCGCCACCGCAGCAGCAGCGCCCGGTCGGGAAGCTGCTGGAACGAACAGACTTTGAACACCTCGGGATACAGCTGGGGCAGAAGGGCGATGAGCTTCTGGAACTCCCCCTCGTCCTCCAGCGTATGGTCGTTGTAGGATACGGTCTTGCAGCGTACCAGCTGCGCCAGCGCGTCCACGGCGGCATCCTTGTCAAAGGAAATCTCCTCCTGGGAGATCTCCGGCTGAGGCTTGGGACGGAAGCGGATGGTGCGCACCGCCACCACCGCGATAAACAGCACAAGGATGGCAAGAATCAGATAACCGATCATGTTTACAGCACTCCTCTCCGATACAGCAGCCGGGCAACGCCGATGGTGAACAGGGCGCTGACAGGCACCATAATACCCACGGTCCCGGCGTTCAAGGCGGGGACAAAAATGAACAGAATCAGCATCATTACCACAGGTGCCACGGCAATTTTCCAGTTCTTACTGACGAAGGCCACGCCCAGGCCGCCGAACAGGGCGGGCAGCATCTGGGCAAAGGCCGGCTCCAGCACCGGCGCTTCCAGAATGGGGGTCAAGGGCACAATGCAGATGACGCCGATGATAATGATAACGGTTGTGACGATGGAGGAGGTGGCGATGGCAACGGTGGAAATGACCTCGCCCTCCTCGGAATTGGCGCTGACGCCGTTCTGCTCCAGCGCGTTGATGGCGCAGGGCAGCTTCAGGTTGGAGATGTTTCCGGTGACGAAGCTCAGGTAGGAGCCGCCCGCGCCCAGCATGGGCACATAGGTCACGGTTTCGATAATGCCCACCGCCCAGTACATGGGCGCGGTGGCGATCAGTCCCACCGCCAGCGCGCCCCAGTCCGGCGCCGCGCCGAAGATGGCGGCTACCGTCAGAGGAAAGGCCAGCAGCAGCACCATCACCGACAGGTTCCAGATGGTGCCGCTGCGGTGGACGGAATCGATGTAGCTTGCGTTCTTTTTCATGGCAGTCCCTCCCTTAGCCCAGCCAGGCGGTGATGGGAATGGCGGAGGCCATGCCCAGAACCAGGGAGATGGGCAGGGCATAGTCATTGACCCAGTTCCACTTGAATTTCTTCAGCAGCAGCCCGCAGGCGAGCATGATCAGCGCGGACACCGCCATGACGCACACCGGCACCAGGCCGGAAGTGGGGGCGTAGTCCCCGGGGATCCAAAGCCGGGAGAAATCACAGAACACATAGCCCAAAAACGCGGAGATCATGCCAATGAACAGGGCGTTCTGAAAAATATCCGCCCATTTGGCGTCCCGCTTTTCCAGGCTTGTCATCCCCCGCTGGAGCTTCCTGCCGATGGCGGGCACCAGCCAGATGCCCACCATGATGGACAGGGTCATCACCAGGGTGATGTTGACGTACTGCTGCGCCGTCAGGGAGCTGATTTTGCCCAGTTCCAGACCCATGGCGCTGACGGCGTTGGAGGCTGCAATGGCCTCGTAGCTCAAAGAGCCCACCACGCTGAGCCGCAGCCAGGGCAGCGGGATACCCAGGCTCTTGCTCAGAGTGATGACGCTGATGACAATGGACACCGCCGGGGCGATGGTAAACAGGGCGGCGGTTTTGATGGTCTTTTTGATTTTCGTCTGGTCCATGCCCAGTTCCCGGCTTCGCTTCAGAGCCTTCACCAGGAAGAACACCGACTGAGCCAGCACCACGGCAATCAGGATTCCCGCCAGGAGAAACAATATGGGGTGATTAACGCTGAATTCCATGAAAACACCTCCGAAAAAATGATGTCCCCATTATATCACGCCCCTTTCGCCGAAACAAGACAAAATCTCCCTCCGAAGTGAAAATCATTCTTGCTATTTGCAGTCACATCAGGTAGAATGGGGAAGAATGATTTGGAGAAAGAGGCAGCTATGATGGAGACAACGGCATTTGACAACGACAAATATCTTCAGCTTCAGTCCGCCCATATCCGGGAGCGGATCGCGCAGTTTGGCGGCAAGCTGTACCTGGAATTCGGTGGGAAGCTCTATGACGACAACCACGCCTCCCGGGTTCTGCCGGGCTTCCAGCCGGACAGCAAGCTCAAGATGCTTTTGCAGCTCAAGGATCAGGTGGAGATGGTCATTGCCATCAACGCCGACGACATTGAGAAGAACAAGGTGCGGGGCGATCTGGGCATCACCTACGACCGGGACGTGATCCGATTGATCGACGTGTTCCGGGGCTTTGGGCTGTATGTCTCCAGCGTGGTGCTCACCCGGTTCCGGGAGCAGGCGCTGGCAAAGGCCTTTCAGTCCCGCCTGGAGGGAATGGGTATCCGGGTGTACCATCACTTTGAGATTCCGGGCTATCCCTCCGACACCGCCCTCATCGTCAGCCCCGAGGGCTTTGGGAAAAACGACTATATTGAAACCACCCGCTCTCTTGTGGTAGTCACCGCCCCCGGGCCGGGCAGCGGCAAGCTGGCAACCTGCTTAAGCCAGCTCTACCACGAGCACCTCCGGGGCAGAACCGCTGGCTACGCCAAATTCGAGACCTTCCCCATCTGGAATCTGCCCCTGAACCATCCGGTGAACCTGGCCTATGAAGCCGCCACCGCCGACCTAAACGATGTCAACATGATCGACCCCTTCCACCTGGAGGCCTACGGCGTCACCACCGTCAACTACAACCGGGATGTGGAGGCGTTCCCCGTTCTGGTGGCGATTTTTGAGAAGATTCTGGGGGATTGCCCCTACAAATCTCCCACAGACATGGGCGTGAACATGGCAGGCTGCTGCATCGTGGACGATGAAGCCTGTCGGCGAGCTTCCCGGCAGGAGATTATCCGGCGGTACTATGTGGCCCTGTGCGAGCAGAAGCAGGGCAAGGGCAGCGATGAAGCCGTGCGGAAGCTGGAGCTGCTGATGAAAAAGGCGGGCGTGTCCCCGTCGGAGCGGCGGGTCATCGTCCCTGCCCTGGAAAAAGCAGAGAAAACCGGCGCGCCTGCCGCCGCGATGGAATTGCCGGACGGCACCATCATCACCGGCAAGACCACCGATCTGCTGGGCGCCTCCTCGGCGCTGCTGCTCAACGCCCTGAAGAAGCTGGCCGGGATGCGGGACAGCCTGCACCTGATTTCCCCGGTGGTGCTGGATCCCATCCAGCACCTGAAGGTGGATCATCTGGGCAACCGCAATCCCCGTCTCCATACCGACGAAACGCTGATTGCCCTGTCCATCTGCGCCGCCACCAACCCCCTGGCGGAGCTGGCGATGGAGCAGCTCAGTAAGCTCCGGGGCTGCGAAGTGCATTCCTCCGTGATTCTCTCCCCGGTGGACGAAAACATCTTCAAACGTCTGGGGGTCAACCTGACCTGCGAGCCCAGATACAAGGGCTGATCCAGACCGTAAGAAAAGCAGGCCTGTCTTAAAAGACGGGTCTGCTTTTTCGATTATACCAGCTCCAGCAGTCCGGAAAGCGCCGCCTCCACGCCGGTTCCGGCGGCGATGCACTCGTGGAGGGCTTCCCGGAAGAAACGACAGCCGGTCAGCGCCTGTTCCTGCTTGGGCGCCAGCGTCCAGTCCATGGCGGCGGTGGTGCCATCATAGACCGATGCGTTGGACACGTCCATGCCCGTCAGCTCGCAGGTGTCCGTCTGATTCTCAATAATCGACTGCAAAAGCCCCTGGCTCACTTCCGTCTGGTAGGGGGTGAAGGCGGTGAGAAATGAAAAGCCTGTGACCCAGAAGATGTTCCGGGTGGTGTGACAATAAAGAATGGGACAGGCGCTCTGCAATGCAGGGCGTTTTTTCTGTGGAGAAACATTGACGAGTATGGTACAATGGGAACCGGAAATAAGCGCCCAAAAAGGCTATGAAATAACGGTAGTAAACAGCCCCGATTTTTACTACCATTTTACTACTACAGCCTGCCGTAACTTGCTCCATTTTGCCCTGTTTCGGGAAATCTGTGATAGAGTAAACGCTGCTACACCCCGAAAATAGGCGGGATAAATTGGAGCAAATCAAGGCAGAATACAGTATTTTAAGAAGATTAACATTTTGATAAAAGTATTATTTGTTTGCCATGGCAATATCTGCCGCAGTCCGATGGCGGAGTATGTTTTGAAGGATATGGTGGCAAAGGCGGGGATGGCGGAGCAGTTTGAGATCGCTTCGGCTGCGGTGAGCCGGGAGGAAATCGGCAGTCCCGTCTATCCTCCCGCTCGGCGGGAGCTGGCAAAGCACGGGATTTCCTGCGAGGGTCACGCCGCGCGTCAGGTGACGGTGGAGGACTACCGTCATTTCGACCGGATCTACTATATGGATCGCAGCAACGCCCGGTATCTTGCCCGGATGCTGCCGGAAGATCCGGAGAAAATACGTCCCCTCCTGAGCCGGGACGTGGTGGATCCCTGGTACACCGGGGACTTCGCCCGAACCTGGGCAGATATTGTGGAAGGGTGCGAAAGAATTATGGAGGAACTTGCATGAATCGGGAAGAACTGGAGGAAAAATTGGCGGAACTGCCGCTGTATTGTTATCAGTTTTTGAAGCCACAGGAGCTGGAATTCTCGGAGCGCATTCGCTGGATCTGTGAGCACGAGTGCCCCATGTACGGCAAAAGCTGGGCCTGCCCGCCGGGAGTGGGAAGCGTGGAGACGTGCCGGGAAACCTGCCTTCGGTATGGCAGCTGCCTGATGATTGCCACCGTCACGGAGGTTCGCGACATCGCGGATATTCACGAGACCCTGGCGACCCGCCCGGAGCATGAGGCAATCACCAACCAGGTGGGTGCGCTGCTCCGGGAGCAAGGCGCCGCGCCCTACATTCTGTCCACGGAGGCCTGCGCCATCTGCCCACGCTGCGCCATTGCCGACGGTCAGCCCTGCCGCTATCCGGAGCGGATGCACCCCTGCGTGGAAAGCCATGGCATCAACATCATCCCCACGCTGGAGCGATGCGGGCTGGAATTTCAGTACGGCGACAACGTGGTGACCTGGGTATCTCTGCTGTTCTTTGATTGAGAGGGTATAAAATGCAGGATAGAAGCATTGCTTTCGAGAAAATCGCCAACGCCCGGGATATGGGCGGGCTGCATACGGTGGAGGGACGCGTCCTTTCCCCCGGCCTTCTGATTCGTTCCGCGAATCTGTCAGAGGCAACGCAAGCAGACAGAATCGTTCTGCGGGACAAGTACCATTTGTCCATAATCATCGATTTGCGGACGGAAACGGAGCGAACCCAAATGCCCGACGCGTCCGTCGCAGCTGCGGATTATCTGCCGATATTTTTTCATAAGCCCTATTGACAACGGACAGAATAAAAGGTATACTGGCATTATCAAATGAGCGTATGCTCATATATAGAATTAAAGGGAGGCATTCCCATGGAGAAAAAGGTGTATCTTGTGGAAAATCTGGACTGCGCCAACTGTGCGGCAGAGGTGGAAGCCGCGCTGAACGCCCATCCGGCGGTGCAGGAGGCGGTGCTGACCTTTTCCACGAAACAGCTGCGGCTGACTGCCGAGGATCCGGACGCCCTGCTGCCGGAGCTGCGGGAGCTGGCTCGGAGCGTAGAGCCGGAAATCGAGATCTACCCCAAGGGAGAGCAGCCTAAAAAGCACCACGCCGAATGCGGCTGTGAGCATTCCCACACCCATGGGGAACACGTCCACGGGGAATCGAACCCCCAGGAAGACGACAACCACGGCGGCGAAGAGAGCCTGAAGCCCATCGTGGTGGGCACGGGGCTGTTCGTACTGGGGCTGGTTTTGGAGCATTTCGGGTTTCGCTGGCTGACTTTGGGCGTATGCATCGCGGCCTACGTTCTGCTGGGCGGCGAGGTCGTAAAGACGGCAGTGAAAAATCTCGTCCGGGGCCGGATGCTGGACGAGAATTTCCTCATGGCTCTGGCCTCCATCGGCGCGTTCTTCATCGGCAGCTACACCGAAGCCGTAGGCGTTATGCTGTTTTACCGGGTGGGCGAATTCTTTGAGGACAAGGCGGTGGAACGCAGCCGCAGCCAGATCATGGAGGCGGTTGATCTGCGTCCCGAGGTTGTCCAGCTGGTGGACGGAGAGACGGTGCGGGAGATTCCCGCCGGTGATGCCAAAGTTGGAGACATCGTCCTGGTGCGCCCCGGCGACCGAATTCCCCTGGATGGATGCGTGGTCAGCGGCAGCAGCCGCATCGACACCGCGCCCATCACCGGCGAGCCGGTGCCGGTGTCCGTGGCGGTGGGAGACAGCGTCATTTCCGGCTGCGTCAACACGGCGGGGCAGCTCACCATCCGGGTGGAAAAGCCCCTGGGAGAATCCATGGTGACGCGGATTCTGGACAGCGTGGAAAACGCCGCCGCCAGCAAGCCAAAAATCGACCGCTTTATCACCCGGTTCGCCCGGATCTACACTCCCGTCGTGGTAACAGTCGCGGCAGTTACGGCGGTGGTGCCTTCCCTGATCACCGGACAGTGGAGCTACTGGGCTTATACCGCCCTGACCTTCCTGGTCATGAGCTGCCCCTGCGCGCTGGTGCTCAGCGTGCCGCTGGCCTTCTTCGCCGGAATCGGCGCAGGCAGCAAAAAGGGCATTCTCTTCAAGGGCGGGCAGTCCATGGAGGCCATGGGAAAGATCAAGGCCGTGGTCATGGACAAAACCGGCACCATCACCCGGGGCGACTTTACGGTGCAGAAAATCGTGGGGGGCGACGAGCTTCTGGAGCTGTGCGCCAGCTGCGAGCAGCAGTCCACCCACCCCATTGCCGAGAGCATCGTCTCCGCGGCAAAGCAGCGGGGTCTGACTCTGCGGCGGCCTGAGGCGCTGGAAGAACTGGCAGGCCGGGGCATCCGCGGAACGCTGGCAGGCCGGGAGATTCTCTGCGGAAACGAGCGGCTGCTGGATGAGCAGGGCATCGCCTTCCCCAGAGCCAGGGAGTACGGCACCAAGGTGCTGGTAGCCGTGGACGGGGTGTACCAGGGATACCTGCTGATTGCCGACACCGTGAAGCCTGGAGCGGAAAACGCCATCCGTGCCCTGCGGGACGACGGCATTGAGACCATCATGCTCACCGGAGACGCCGAGGCGTCGGCAAAGGCGGTCGCCGGAGCGGTGGGCATCCGGGAGGTTCACGCCGGGCTGCTGCCCCAGCAGAAGCTGGAGCGGCTTCAGGACATCCGGAGGGAAAAGGGCGCGGCTATGTTCGTGGGCGACGGCATCAACGACGCGCCGGTGCTGGCGGGCGCGGATGTGGGCGCGGCCATGGGAAGCGGCGCGGACGCAGCCATCGAGGCGGCGGACGTGGTGTTCATGACCTCGGACGTAGAGGCGGTACCTCAGGCGCTGCGCATTGCGAAGCAGACCGGAAAGGTGGCCTGGCAGAATGTGATCTTCGCCCTGGCGGTTAAGCTGGCGGTGATGATTTTGGGACTGTGCGGCTACGCCTCCATGTGGCTGGCGGTGTTCGCCGATTCCGGTGTTGCCATGCTGTGCGTCCTCAATTCCATCCGGATGCTGTACCATAAGTAACCATAAAGCGGCAGTTTGGGATACTTTGGAATTCCCAAACCGCCGCTTCCCTTTTGTTAAGGCAGCAGCGCACAATGGGGTAAAAATCCGCCGAAGATCGCAGTTCCCATTGTGCGGTGCTGCCTTAATTCCTTTTTAAGGAATCCCCCTCTTTCATCTTAAGAAACTGGGTGATATAATAAAGGAAAACTGGGAAAGTGGGAGGAACCGGTATGTACAACATTCTCATCTGTGACGATCAGCCGGACATTGTCAACGCGCTGAAGATCTACCTTGCGCCGGAAGGGTACAATCTCTTTGAGGCGTTCACCGGAAAAGAGGCGGTGGAGATCGTGAAAAACAACGACATCCACCTGATTCTGCTGGACGTAATGATGCCCGTCATGGATGGCATCACCGCCACCGCCAAGATTCGGGCGTTTTCCAACGCCCCCATCATACTGCTCACCGCCAAGTCCGAGACCGAGGACAAGGTGCTGGGGCTGAACGTGGGCGCGGACGACTACATCACCAAACCCTTTGTGCCCGTGGAGGTGCTGGCCCGGGTGCGCTCCCAGCTGCGCCGGTACGCCCAGCTGGGCAGCCGTCCGGAGGAGAACAGCGGCAGCATCACCATCGGCGGCATCACCCTGGACGACCGCACCAAAACCGTCACCGTGGAGGGCGAACCGGTTTCCCTGACCCCCACGGAGTACGCCATTTTGCACCTGCTCATGGCGAACCCCGGGAAGGTGTTTTCCACCAAGGTGCTCTATGAATCCGTGTGGCAGGAGGCGGCGCTGGGCAGCGAGGGCGCTGTCGCCGTCCACATTCGCCATCTGCGGGAGAAAATTGAAATCAACCCCTCGGAGCCTCGCTACCTGAAGGTGGTCTGGGGGCAGGGCTATAAGATGGAAGGGGGAAACTGAGTTGCGGTACAACATCGCCTTTAAGTTCCTTGCCGTCGCCCTGTGCGCCCTGATGCTGCTCACCGCCGCTGCCAGCGGCTTGGGGATCGTGGCGCTGATGGAGCAGGGGCTGTTCGACAAGACCGTAGCGGAGCTGCGGGAGGAGGAGATCCAATCGCACGGACAGTACTTCGCCATTCAGACGGCAACTCACTATGCCGAGTCCCAGCTGGGCGGCTGGCCGGCGGAGCTGGAGGAGCCGGACTGGCAGTACGGCTGGGGAAACCGGTGGGGCGGCTGGTTTTACGGTTCCTTTGACCCGGAGGCCTCCGGTTATGTGCTGAAGGACGCTGAGGACAATGTGCTGGAGCGGGACGGGGCGGAACGGCTGTCCAACGCCTCCACCTATTCTTTCCCGGTCAGCGGCTCCTATCGATACGTCCTCTCCGTGGAGCCGAAGCAGGAGCCGGTGCCGGAGACGACTGCGGAGGGAATTCTGAATTTCATCCCGGAGGGCGGGGAAATGGGGGTCTACCGCGTTTCCATCGACTATGAATCCGGCAGCGAAAGCGCCAGCGGCGGCGCTGACCCCATCGGATACATTCAGAGCGTGGACGGTACGGTGGTATTTACAGCCTCTGAGCCGGGGATGGTGAATCTGCCCTCCGCGCCCGTCCAGGCCGTTACCTTTTGGGACGAAAATGACAATATCCTCTATCAAGCTGAGAATGTGGCTTCCGACTGCTTTTCTCTGGACCCGGAAGGCCGGTTTACCTTTGACAGCTCTGGGCAGCTTCTCACCGATGGAACAGAGAGGAACAGCGTTCCTTCTGATGGTGCGGACACTGCCCCGGCGGAGGAAACCGCGCCCCAGGAGGCAAGCGGTTCTTCCGTTTACGATGATATTCCCGACGACAACACGGCGGTATATGGTGCCTCCTTCTTCCTCCGGTTGGAAAACGGGGAGAACCAGAGCATTGGCTGCTTCGGCACCGAGAAGCCGGTGGGCGTGCTGACCCGAAACGACGCGGAGGTTCTCTTCTTACGGTTCCGGGCGGACAGCGCCTTCTATCAGGACAATTTCCCGGCGGATGCGGTGATTACCGAAGTGGAATTCCGGGGCGAGGAGGACACGGTGCTGTACCGGGCGGAGAATCCGGAAGGCGTAGGCGAATTTGACTGGAGCACCGATGGGACGGCGACCAGTTTCCGGGTATCTCCGGCGGTGGAAGCCCGCGCGATGACGGCGCAGACTCCGTCCGACGAGACAACCCCGGTGGAAACGCAGACCGGTGAGACACTTCCCGGCGAAACCGTCCCCGCGGAAACCGAGCCGGAGGTCGTGACGGACACTCCGGTGCCCTCCACCGATCCCGAGGGGCCTGTATTCACGGACGACGAGCTTCGCACGACCGAATACTGGGACACCGAGACCCAGCAGGCCATGGTGGTCACCTACCGCCTGGCCTTGATGCCGGATTACACTCTGGAGCTGACCGTGGCACCGGGGGGCTACCGTTACGACTATGCGTACCCGGTGCTGGAGCTGCTCCAAACTTACCGCAATTATCTCTTCGCCGCGCTGGGCATCAGCCTGCTGCTGTTCGCCGTGCTGGCGGTGTACCTGTGCTGCGCCGCCGGACGGAAGCCCGGCAGGGAGGAGACCCGCGCCGGGGGCTTCAACTGCATCTGCCTGGATGTCTATTTCGCGGCGGGGGCGGTGCTGATTGTCGGCTTGGGCGCTCTGATTGAGGAATACGCCGACGACCTGTTCCGGCTGAACCTCCAGACCGCTTTTGCCGGAGTGCTGGGGGCGGGATACCTGGCGTGCCTGATCTTCGTGGGCTTCTGCTTCGCCTGTGCCGCCCAGTTCAAGACCCCCGGCGGCTACTGGTGGCGGAACCTGCTGTGCTGGCGGCTGCTGAATCTGCTGGTCAAGTGCGCGCATGGCTTCTTTACGGGCTGCGGCTGGCTGTGCCGGAAGCTGCCCAAGGGGTTTGCCGTCCTCCGAGGCTGGGCGCTGGCTCTGCTGGGACTGCTGAAGCGGCTCTGGCTGTGGCTGTGGGGACTGGTGAAGAAGGCCGCCGGGAAAGTCGGCAAGACCGTCAATCGCTTCTACTCCCTGATGCCCCTGACCTGGCAGTGGATGCTCACGGGCTTTACCATGGTGCTGCTGCTGTTTGTCGCCATCGCCACCCGCTCCGAGGGGATGCTGGTGCTGTGCCTGATGGCCTGTGTGGCGGTGGTGCTCTATGGGGCTTACTGCTTCGGCACCCTGCTGGAAAGCGCCAAGCGCATGAGCAAGGGCGACTTAGACACCAAGGTGGACGAAAAGTACCTTTCCGGCGCGTTTCGGGATTTTGCCGGGGAATTGAACGACCTGGCGGGGGTCGCCGTGGTGGCGGCGCAGAAGCAGCTCAAATCCGAGCGGATGAAAACGGAGCTGATTACCAACGTTTCCCACGACATCAAAACGCCCCTGACTTCCATTATCAATTATGTAGACCTGCTGCAAAAGCCCCACACCCCCGAGGAAGAGAAAACCTATCTGGAGGTGCTGAACCGTCAGTCCCAGCGCTTAAAGAAGCTCATTGACGATCTGATGGAGATGAGCAAGGCCAGCACCGGCAATCTGACGGTGGACATCACCAAATTGGACGCGGCGGAGGCCGTCAACCAGGCGCTGGGAGAATTCTCCGACAAACTGGACAAGGCTCAGCTGACGCCGATTTTCCGCCGTCCGGAGGAGCCGGTGGCGGTGATGGCGGACGGGCGTCTGCTGTGGCGGGTGCTGAGCAACCTCTTAAGCAACGCGGTGAAGTACGCCCTGCCGGGCACCCGGCTGTATATCGACCTGATGGCGCTGGAGGGTAAGGTCGTGATTTCCCTGAAAAACATCAGCCGGGAGGAGCTGAACGTAGACGCCGACGAGCTGATGGAGCGGTTTGTCCGGGGGGACGACTCCCGGAACACCGAGGGCAGCGGCCTGGGGCTGAACATTGCCAAGACCCTGATGGAGCTGCAAAAGGGTCAGCTCCAGCTGCTGGTGGACGGGGATTTGTTCAAGGTAACGCTGATCTTCCCCGGGGCATGAAATGTATCGTGCTCATTGGGATGACAAAGTAAAGCGGTAAATTGAAATTTTATGTAATCCCTCCGTAGGGCTTACGACAAACTGCAATTTATACCCTAGTGTTCATAATTTCGTCGCTTTTTATTTTCATTTCCGTTATTGCCTGTTCAAAACCAAAAAGTATTGTAATAGCAGAAAGGTTGCGGAAGCCGTGAGCCGCTTCCTTTCCACTCCGTAGATCCTCTTTTCTACCTCTCTTCTTTCCAAACCCTTTCGCGGGAACCCCGGCGCCAGCCTTGGCGCCGGGGTTTTCCCGTTCCGTGGCTCTGCAATCTTTTTGTAACCTTTTGGTGACAAGTATTGCAGAACGGAAGAATTTGCGCGGTTGAAAAACAGAAAATACAGGAATTTTATGGAAACCGATGGCAGGAGATTTCCCGCGGAAACAGGCAATGTTTAAGATTGTTATAAACTGTAAGATTTTTTGTTACAATTTGTAATTTACCTATTGACTTCCAGAAATGGATGTGGTATCATGCAGACATGAAAGAGATGCCGGGGCAAGACCGGCGGGGAGCCTCCCCGATTGGCGACACCGACGATCCCAGAGCCGGCAGCATTTCTAAACCAAAACCAATTTTCTAGGAGGTTAGAAACTATGAAAAACACAATGAAGAAGCTGCTTAGCCTCGTATTGGTGGCTATGCTGCTGGTTTCCGCGATCCCCTTCCAGGCAAGCGCGGCGAGCACTGGTGGCAGTGTAAGTACCGTTCAGGTGCCGGTTCAGGTTAAAATCAGCGTAAACGGCGGTGCTTATGAGAATGTGGGGGGTCTCAAGTATCTGGAAGTTTCTGTTTTCGAGCAGAAGTTTGGCGAAACCGAGGCAATGAATCTGCTGGAGAACAAGACGAATCGTACTTTCGTTAAGTGGGGAAGTTCCTCATCTGGCGATCTGGGTTCAGAGATTACATTGACGAACGACAGTTGGCTTGCAACCGAGCTTCCCAAGGGCTATACCGTATATGCGTACTTCAACGAGACTCGTAATACTTCCACTGCCAAGAATGTCACCGTACATGTGTACTACTCTGACAACAAGCTGAAGGAAGATAAGACGATTACCGTTGATGTTGGCGGAATCACCCTCAGCCTGGAAAGAGGTAAGCAGATTGCAGGCGCGGATGTTGAGAAGTGGTCTTCCACTGCTTCTAACAATGTCACAAACTCCAGCTATACCGTCAACAACTGCCCCGATGAACTGTATCTGTATCTGAAGGCAGCTTCCACTGACAATGCAGGTTCCGGCAGCGGCTCTACTGCTACCACCCACAGAGTTACTTTCTGGGATGGCAATCAGGCTGTTAAGACTATCCGCGTAGCAGCTGGCGCGACCATGGATAAGGCCGAGTTTGATGATGCTCAGAACGAAGTCGGTGCCAAGACTGGCTATACCTTCAAGGGCTGGAAGATCAACAATACAGGCGATCCCTACACCAACGCCCAGGCATCCAATATTGCCATCAATAGTGCTGTTGACTTCTACGCTTCCTTCGAGAAGAACTCCACAACTGGCGGTTCCTCCAATGACGGTTCCACTTCCTCCGATTCCAACAAGTTCCCCTACAAGGTGTATCTGCATATCTTCAAGGACAACAAGATTGACGAGCCTGCTAAGACCATCAACATCACCGATGGCATTGCTCTGGACGGCAAGGTCACTCTGGACGAGGTCAAGACCGTTGTGAAGAACAACTACACCGCCAAGACCAGCGACGGCATCAAGTATGACGGTATGTACCTGGCCGAGGGCAACTGGGTCGGCAACTTCGTCAATGACACCCAGAAGTATGACACGATTCAGGACACCAACGAGATGCGCAAGACCCGTGAGGTGCACATCAACGTCATGATCACCAACGCCAACGCCAAGAACGCTGAGAAGGCCGACACCACCAACCCCAAGACCGGTGATACCATCCTGGTTCCCGTGATCTTCATGCTGGTCTCCGGCTCCGCCATCGCCGCGGCTTACATCTACAGCAAGAAGCGCACCGTGAAGTAATTCCCCTCCCCTAACAATCCCACCCCCGGCAGCATCGCTGCCGGGGGTTCGCGTTTTCGGCGGTTTTCGGATTCCTCAAATTGATACTAACTCTTGATTAAAGACTTTAATTCTTTCCGGCCTGAATTGCGTCAGAATTCGTTATCTTCCTTGCTGGGCGTCAGCCCAGCGGCGTCATCTGCCTTTTCTGACACAATCCATTCTCGGAAAGCTATTAAAGCTTTCAATCAAGAGTTAGTATGAACGAGAGAATAAGACGCCATGAAGTATTGACCCACATCCTATCTTGTGGGATTTCGTTTGCTTTGCTATAATGAGAAAAAGATCGAAAGGACTGATGGACGTGGACCCATGTCATCTGGAGCAGTTTTGGTTTACGCTGCTGCACAGCGGCGACCCCCGGGAGCTGTGGCACCCGGAACTGGAGATTGTATTCCTTCTACAGGGGACGGGACGGGTCTATTTCTCGGATTTGAAAACCGCGTACCCGCTGCGGGAAGAGGATATTTTCGTCGTGAACAGCTTCGAGGTGCAGGACTTTGAATTGGACGGGGATTCTACAGCGCTGTCCTTCTCAATGGCGCCGGAGTTTGTCGGTCGGGTTGCGCCTGAGCTTCTGAAATACAAGGTCAGCTGCCGTTCCTTCCTCTATGTGGAAGAGAAGCAGTCAGCCTTTCACGTTCTGCGGCAGGATCTTGCCCGAGCCTTTCAGGCGCTGAATAAGCGGGAAAAATCCGGCGCTTCCTATTCCAAAAGCAGCGCCGCTGCCATTTTGGAGGACTTAAGTCGGTACTTCCTGGACGACAGCCAGCCGGTGGAAAGCGGTCATGTCCAGCAGACCCTGAAAACCGTCACGCAGTACATTCAGGAGCATTACCGGGAACGCATTACTCTGGACGCCCTGGCAAAGCACACCTACCTGAGCAAGACCTATCTTTCCCGATGCTTCACCCGGTATCTGGGCATTCCCTTCACCGGCTATGTGGAGCTGCTGCGTCTGTCCAGCGCATCGCGGCTTTTGGCGGGGCAGGGAACGCTGACCCAGATCGCGGAAGAAAGCGGCTTCCCCAACGTCAACGCCATGATCCAGGCTTTCAAGCGGTACCGAGGCGTCACCCCCGGCGAGTACAGACGCGCCCTGAACCAGAAAACGGGCACGTCTCAGGGAATGGAGCTTCCGGAAAATGGCAGCGCGCTGTTTGCGGCTCTGCTGCGCTATGCCGCCGTTTCTGCCCCCCAGATACCCGAGACGCAGCGGGTGCAGGAGGTGACGGTAGACACGGCGGGGAGGAAGGAGCCTCTTTCCGCCCACTGGAAGCGGCTGCTGAATGTGGGATACGCCCGGAGTCTGACCGACGGCAGGGTGCAGCGGGAGCTGCGGCGGCTTCAGCAGACCGTGGGCTTCGAGTTTCTGCGGGTCAAGGGCGTGCTGGACGACGATATGTGCCTGTTTCGGCTGGACATGAATGGGAACCCGGTGATGAATTTTGCCTATGTGGACGAGGGAATCGACTTCATTCTCTCTCTGGGCGCCAAGCCCATGCTGGAGCTGAGTTTTATGCCCAGTCTTTTGGCGAAAAAGACAGATTCCTTTGCTATGCGGGGGTCGATCCTTTCCGGCCCCAAGGATGTCGCCGCCTGGCAGGCGCTGATTGGCTCCCTGATGACCCATCTGGCGGAGCGCTATGGCGGGGACGCTGTGGCGCTGTGGCTGTTCTCCCCCTGGCTGCCCCCGGACTTTATCGATATGGGGCTTTGCAGCCGGGAGGAATACGCCGAAGTGTATGCCGCCTCCTGTCACGCCATTCGATCCGCCGTGCCCCGGGCGCTGATTGTCGGCCCCGGAAGCGTATCCTTTTCGGCCTGCTGGCCCTGGTACCGGGAAATGTGCCGCCAATGGGACTGTATGCCGGATGTCCTCTCCTTCCGCTCCTTTGCCGCCGTCGGGGAATCAGAAGAGGATGAGATCAAGCTCATCGGCAATAACGAGAGCTTTTCCTTCGCGGTCAGCGGGGACGAGGATTTCCTGTCCCACACCGCGTCTCAAATTCGGGAGGTTCTCCGGCGGGACGGTCTGGAGAGTATGCCCCTGATTCTGGAGGAGTGGAGCAACAATATCTGGCAGCGGGATCTGTGCAACGACACCTGCTACAAGTCCGCCTATCTGTTCAAGAATATCCTGGAAAACAACCAGAGCCTCAGCGCTATGGGCTACTTTGCCCTGAATGATCGGCTGGACGAGATACCGCCCTCCACGGAGACCTTCCACGGCGGGTTCGGCCTGTTCACCCAGGACGACATTCCCAAAAGCGCCTGTCTGGCCATGGAGCTTCTGGCGCAGATGGGGGACAAGCTCCTCCAGCAGGGCGAGGGGTATCTGGTGTCCCAGCGGGGAGAGGAGATTCAAATCTTTTTGTATAATTACAGCCATTATGACCTGCTGTACCGCTACCGCCATGTGGCGAATATGAGCAAAACCAACCGGGAGCAGGTGTTTGTTCACCGGGAGCCGAGAGCTTTTTTATCCGGCTGAAAAATCTGCCGGAGGGCGACTACCGACTCTGCCGCTTTGGGCTTACCCGTTCCGGCGGCAGCAGCTACGACGCCTGGGTGCAGATGGGCGCGCCCAGTCCCCTGAACCGGGAGGAGCGGGAGCTGCTGCAGCGGCTGGCCTGTCCCCAGTACCGCACGGAGCGGATGCGGACGATCCAGGGGGAGCTGCACATCAAAGCCAGCCTTGCGCCCCAGGATGTGTGGCTGATCCGGGTAAGACGTGTATAGAAAAGAATATGTCCGCATCGGATTGTGAAATCTTGCCATTTTTATCATGAAATCATGCACTCGCAAGGATTCCCCTTCTGCCCGCCCCCGGGAAAGACAGCAACAAACTGAATCAGAATGAAAACGAAACACTCTTGTTGGAATTGGTTGAATTTTGTATAATCAGTACATATCAAGCTAAGGAGGAAGCTTAATATGAGCAAAGATGCACAAACAACAGTTCCGACAAGTCAATACGTGGAAAACATCGGCCTGGGGGAGAAGATCGCCTACGGCGGCGGAGACCTTGCCAGCAATCTGATTCTGGTGCTGACATCCACCTTCGTCACCTTCTTCTACACCGACGCCCTGGGGCTGAACGCTGCCATCATCGGCACCATTATGATGCTCTCCCGGGTGTTCGACGGCTTCACCGACATCTTCATGGGCTTCGTCATGGATCAGGTCAAGTCCAAACATGGCAAGGCCAGATGCTGGCTGCTGTGGCTGGCCATTCCCATCGCCCTGGCGACGGTGATGGTGTTCCTGGTGCCCAACATCGGCGAGGTGGGCAAGTACATCTACGTCATTATCACCTACAATCTGGTCACCACCTTCCTGTACACCATGATTAACATTCCCTACGGCGCCCTGACCTCCCTGATGACCCGGGATCAGGATCAGCGCACCGTCATCAACATTTTCCGGATGTTCATGGCCCAGGTGGGCTCCCTGATCATCAACGCCTTCACCCTCCCCTTCATCAACGCGGTGGGCGGCTCCACCAACCAGCGCAGCTGGATCATCGTCTCCGTAATTTACGGCATCGTCGCAGCGGCGCTGTTCCTGATCTGCTTTGCCAAAACCAAGGAGCGGGTTCAGATCAGCTCCCAGCAGAAGGAAAGCATTCCTCTGGGTGAGTCCTTCCGGCTGGTACTGAAAAACAACTACTGGCTCATCATTGTCGCCATCTGGGTGGTTACCGCCCTGGGTATGGGCATGGGCATGAGCGTGGGTACCTACTACGCCAAGTATATTCTGGGCGATGAGAACCTGTCCGGCTTCCTGTCCGCCATTTCCCTGATTCCCGTTCTGGTCTGTATGCCCATGGTGGCGCCTCTGAGCAAGAAGTACGGCAAGCGGAACGTGGCGCTGGTTGGCAGTATCATCAGCATCGTCGGGCAGGCGGCTATGCTCCTCAATCCTCACAGCTTCGGCTGGCTCATTGTGTGCAATGTGATTAAGGGCGTGGGTCAGTCTTCTCTCACCGGCACCCTGTTCGCCATGGTGGCTGACACCATCGAGTACGGTCAGTGGAAGACCGGCAAGCGGGTGGAGGGTATGCTCTACTCCAGCACCACCTTCGGCGCAAAGATCGGCGCGGGCGTCGGCATGGCCATCGCCATGGGCATCCTGGGCGCTGCCGGTTATGCTGGAACCGCTGCCGTCCAGACGAAAGCGGCCCTGACCGCCATCCAGAACCTGTACCTGCTGGCTCCTCTGCCCTTCCTGATTGCCATGCCCATCCTGTATTCCTTCTACAAGCTGGACAAGATCTATCCCCAGGTCATGGCAGAGCTGGCGCAGCGGGAGCAGAAAGGCAAGCTGTAAACATTTCCAAGTAAGGAGGATATACCGCAATGGTCAAGACATTCCGTTACGACGACGTGCCTGTACTGGAGACTACCTCCGGTAAACTGAAGGGCTATTTCTACGACGGCGAATACGTTTTCAAGGGCGTTCCCTACGCCTACGCCGACCGCTTCCAGATGCCTGTCCCCTCCAAGTGGGAGGGAATCCAGGACGCGACTTCTTACGGCTTCGTCTGCCCGCTGATGACCCAGGATACCCCCAGCGCGGAGCTGATGGTGCCCCACCGCTACTGGCCCATGGACGAGCACTGCCAGAATCTGAACATCTGGACGAAATCTCTGGACAAAAATGCCAAGAAGCCCGTTATTGTGTGGCTCCACGGCGGCGGATACTTCGCCGGTTCTTCCATTGAGCAGGTGGCCTACGACGGTCACAATATGTGCATGGAAGGTGACGTTGTAGTAGTCTCTATCAACCATCGGCTGAACATTCTGGGCTATCTGGACTTGTCTCCCTTTGGAGAGAAATATACAAACTCCGGCAACGCCGGTCACGCGGACATGGTGGCGGCATTGCAGTGGGTGCACGACAATATCGCCCTCTTTGGCGGCGACCCGGACAATGTGACCATCTTCGGTCAGTCCGGCGGCGGCATGAAAGTGGCAGACCTGATGCAGATTCCCGCGGCGGACGGATTGTTCCACAAGGGTCTGATTATGAGCGGCGTAGCCGACGAGACGATGCTCCCCTCCTGCGTGGGCACCGGTGAGGCCATAGTCACCGCCATGCTCACGGAGCTGGGTCTGACCGCTGCCGACGTAGAACAGCTGGAGACCCTGCCCTATCCGGAGCTGGTGAAAACCTATACCAAGGTCATGCCCTCTGTGGCTATGACCGGCGGTTATGTGGGTGGCGCTCCCCTGGTCAACGACTGGTTCCTGGGCAACCCCCTGCAGCACGGTATGCGGGAGCACGCCCGGGAGATTCCCCTGATGATCGGCTCCGTCTTTGGCGAGTTTGCCTTTGCCCCCGCCCCGTTTGACAAGACCACCCTCACGGAAGGGGAAGTCAAAGCCATCGTCGGCAAGGTTTACAGTGAACACACCGAGGCTGTGCTGACCGCCTTTGCCGAGGCGTACCCCGGGAAGAACCCCACGGATGTGCTGAACATTGACCGCGCCATGCGTCAGCCCTCCAAGAAGCTGGCCGCCCTGCACGCCAGGGGCGGGAAGGCCGGAACCTACCTGTATGACTTCACGCTGGAGTTCCCCATGATGCACAAGATCGCTTGGCACTGCTCCGACATTCCCTTCTTCTTCCACAACACCGACAAGGTGGAGGTCTGTTCCATCCCCGGCGTCACCGAGAAGCTGGAAGCGCAGATGTTCGGCGCGTTCATGCACTTTGCCAGAACCGGCGTGCCCGGTCAGGAAAGTCTGCCCGTCTGGCCGGAGGTTACGGAAACGGAAGAGCCTACCATGATTTTTGACCGGGAATGCCAGGTGCGGGATCATTTCGACGACGAACTGCTGAAGCTCATCGACAGCATTCTGCCGCCCTTCAACCTGATGGAGCTGATGGCAAGTCAGAACGTGCAGCACTGAGTCGGGAGGCGCAATCGTGGAGAAAAAAGAAAGACGCGTTGTATTCGCAGCAGGGCTTGCGCTGCTGCTGGTGTTCACCTTTACGGATCTGCAAATCTCCATGGCAATCGCCAATAAGCCTCTCTGGGCGCGGGTGTTTGAAGTCGTGGGTGAAATACCCTTTACAGTCCTGACCATCGCCGGCTGCGCCATGTTGTTCCGGTTTCGCACGAAGAAAAATATCGCGTGGAACATACTGTGCGCTGTGGGTGCGGGGGCGCTGTTTCTGCTGTTCTCCCTGATGGGCGGCTTCATGACCTACAACTATCTCACCGACAACTTAGGTCAGATTTCCATGGTCTGGATGGTGCTCATCGCCTTGACGATGGCGGGGCTTGGTGTCTGGATTGCCTGTCTCGTTCCCGGGGAAAAACGCGGCGAGGCGCTGCGCTATGCGGCGACGGCGCTGCTGTACTGCCTCCTGGTGATCGTCATTATGAACTCTCTGAAAACCGTCTGGGGCAGAATGCGGTTCCGGGAAATGACCGACCCCGTTCATGAATTCACCCGTTGGTATCAGATCGTACCCAGAGGCGGTTTCGACAACATCTATGCCTCCTTCCCCTCGGGGCATTCCATGAATTCCGCAGGCGTAATTCTGCTGATGCTGCTGCCGCCGATGATTCCGGCGCTGGCCGGCAAGGGGAGAATCCTGCACGCCATCGTGTATGTCTGGTGCGCGGTGGTCGGCGTCAGCCGGGTGTTCATGGGCGCCCATTTCGCCAGCGATGTAACCGTAGGCATTCTGCTGTCTCTGACAATTTTTGAAGTGCTGCGGGCAGTGGTGTACCGGAAAAAATCGACAGACAGCGCCGCGTAAGGCGGACACACACCGGGGGGCGGTTTCCCAAAACCGCCCCCCTGAACAGCAAGGAGATGCGTCAATGAAACAGAAATGGAAACGAATTCAAGCGGACGGATATGTGCGGATCGACAACGGCGACGGTCAGGCTCTGGGTCTCGCGGCGGACAGCCCGGTTCCGCTTCTCACGGTGGACGGCTACGCCTTCAAGGATTTTCTCCGAACAGGGGAGCTGGCTCCCTATGAGGACTGGCGGCTTTCCAGCGAGGAGAGGGCGCGGGATCTGGCAGGACGGCTGTCTATCGAGGACATCGCCGGACTGATGCTCTACAGCGCCCACCAGTTGATTCCCGCCCGGGGGCCGCAGGCCGCGGTGTTCGGCGGCACCTACGGCGGAAAATCCTATGAAGAAAGCGGCGCCAACCCCTGGGATTTGACCGATCAGCAGAAGAAGTTCATCGTGGAGGACAGGGTGCGCCACGTGCTGATTATGAAGCTGGAGAGCACGGAGGCGGCGGTGCGCTGGAACAACAACCTTCAGGCTCTGGCGGAAAGGGTGGGCTTCGGCATCCCCGCCAACAACAGCTCCGACCCCCGTCACGGAGCTGGCTCCACCGCAGAGTACATGGGCGTCACCGGCGAGCCCATCTCCAAATGGGCAAACGGCATCGGCCTGTCTGCCTCCTTTGACCCGGATTCCGTGAAGGAATTCGGCGAAATCGCCTCGGCGGAATACCGGGCGCTGGGCATCACCACCGCCCTGTCTCCCCAGATCGACCTGTCTACCGAGCCTCGCTGGATGCGCTTCGCCGACACCTTCGGCGAGCACACCCAGATGACCATTGATATGACAAGAGCCTACTGTGACGGCTTCCAGACCACGAAAGGAAGCCAGGACGGCTGGGGTAAAGACAGCGTCAACACCATGGTCAAGCATTTCCCCGGCGGCGGTATGTGCGAGGGCGGCAGGGATGCCCACTACGCCTACGGCAAGTACGCCGTGTACCCCGGAGGCAATTTTGAAGAGCACCTGAAGCCCTTTACGGAAGGCGCGTTCTCCCTGCCCGGAAAAACCGGAAAGGCCAGCGCCGTGATGCCCTACTACACCATCTCCCAGGGCGCGGATCCGAAAAACGGAGAAACTGTGGGCAATTCCTACAACCAGTACCTGATCGGCGATCTGCTGCGGGAAAAACTGGGCTACGACGGCGTGGTCTGCACCGACTGGGGCATTACCCACGACATGGGTAAGACGGAAGAGGAATTCGCGGGCAAGTGCTGGGGCGTGGAAACCCTCACCGAGGCGGAGCGCCACCTGAAAGCGCTGGAAGCGGGTGTAGACCAGTTCGGCGGCAACAACGATGCGGCACCTGTGCTGGAAGCCTACGGGATGCTCTGTGAGAAATACGGCGAGGAAGCCGCCCAGGCCCGGTTCCGCCGGTCTGCCTACCGGCTGCTGCTGAATATCTTCCGCACCGGCCTGTTTGAAAACCCCTATCTGGATTTGCAGACTTCCCTCGCAACGGTGGGCTGCCCGGAGTTCGTGGAAAAGGGCTACCGCTCCCAGCTCCGCTCTATTACGATGCTGAAAAACAGGAGCCGCACCCTGCCGCTGCAAACCGGGATCAAGCTCTATGTGCCCGACCGTTTTGTCAAATCCTATCTGGACTTCATGAGCCATCCCACCCAGCCCCGTACCATTGTCCCCGCGGGGAAGGCGGCGCTGGCAAGGTGCTTTACTCTGGTGGATACGCCGGAGGAGGCGGACGCGGCGGTATGCTTCGTGGAGTCTCCCATCTCCGTGGGCTACGACCCGGAGGATCGGGAGCAGGGCGGCAACGGCTATGTGCCGGTGACGCTGCAATACCGTCCCTATCAGGCGGTGAACGCCCGGGAACACAGCCTCGCCGGCGGCGACCCGCTGGAGGAGAGCCGCGACCGGGGCTACCGGGGCAAGTGGAACACCGCAGCCAACGAGGCGGATCTGGACATCGTTCTGGACACCAAAAAGCGGATGGGCGATAAGCCTGTGGTAACAGTGGTCAGCCTGAAAAACCCCATGGTCATGGCGGAGCTGGAACCCTACACCGACGCCCTGCTGGTGGAATATGGCGTGACGCCCCAGGCGGTGGTGGACGTGCTCACAGGAAAATTCACACCGGAGGGGCTGCTGCCGGTGCAGCTTCCGGCGGATATGGACACCGTGGAGCGTCAGTGTGAAGACGTTGCCTTCGATATGACCTGCTATCGGGATTCGGAAGGCCACACCTATGACTTTGGATTCGGAATGAATTATGACGGCGTGATTCAGGATGAGAGAACCCGCCGCTATCGCAAAGGAGAATAAAAAATGGGCAAGCAATACGACGACAAGTTAGTTCAGGCGCTGAAGCAGCGGCAGAAGGTGGAGGACTACCACGGTGCCCCGGTTCTGGTGAAATATCTGCCGGATTGCGATGAAAAAGGTGCCATGGATCCCCGGCTGTACCGGGATCAGAAAAAGAGCCTGCAAATGATGGCCTGGATGCCCTCCTTCCTCATGAAGATGGACACCTCCCCCAAGAGCATCGCCAATCTGAGGAAAATGTTCAACGGCATTAAAAGCGTTCCCTGTGTGGAAGCGCCTATCAGCATCGAAAAGCGCACGGTCCCGGCGGAGGACGGCTATGAGATTCCAGTGCGGATCTACAAAGCCAACCGGGAGGACACCGGCAAGGCGATTCTCTATTACATCCACGGCGGCGGTTTCTTCGGCGGCTCCCCAGATGTGGTGGAAGAATCCGTGAAGATGTTCGTTGCCAAGTCCGGGCTGTGCGCCGTATCCGTGGACTACCGACTGGCACCGGAGCATCCCTACCCCGTCGGGCATCAGGACTGCTACCGGGTACTGCGGTGGATCGGAGAAAACGCCGCTTCCTTCGGCGGCGACCGGGAGCACATTTTCGTGGCAGGTGACAGTGCCGGCGGCAATCTGACCCAGTACTGCACCACCCGGGATCGGGAGGACGGAGGGAATCTGGTAAAGGGTCAGCTCCTGCTGTATCCGACCCTGAACATGGCGGGCGTGCAGGATGAACTCTTCCAGCCCGGCATGGAGCAGTTTGAGATGGCGCCCAGCCAGAAGCGGGGTCTGACCAAGATGCTGAAAATGTTCTCCGGCATGACCACCGGACTGGAACCGATTCTGGGAATCCGGGACGCCCATAACGACTACCTCAACCCCTATACCCGTGACCCGGCTAACAACCCGCCCACCTTCCTGACCGTGGGAGGACACGACTTCCTGAAGCTGGAAACCCTGGGCTACGGCGTGAAGCTCCACCGTGCCGGTGTGGAAACGAAAATGGTTCTGTACAAGGGCTTCGGTCATGCCTACATTGATAACACCGGCGTCTATCCCCAGTGCGAGGACTGCATCGATGAGATGGTGTCCTTCATTTTGGCACACTGCAGCACGGATTGAAAGATTCCCATTGCAGAAAAGCGGCTCTTTGAAACCGTTTTTATGGAATCCAGCCAGAAATCAATGGGTATCCGATTTGCATGGCGCACCATGCAAATCGGTAGGTGCAAGGGTTTTGCGCTTTTTGGTGTTGCCTTACGTCAATGCGCAAGCAGTACCATACTGTTCGGAAAAATCAGCGTTAATCTATCGACTTTTTGCCCCCTCCCATGGTATCATACCGGTAATGATCCATGGAAGGGGGCGTTTTATATGCCTGAACGAGTAAATAAGACGCCATGCAGTATTGACCCGCTGGCTTATGTGTAAGTGGGTAGAGGAGTGCCACATTTTGAGGAGTTTGCAGTAGCCGTGAGCCATCATGTTGGTTGCAATTACTGCAAATTTATTCTATCATCTGAAACTTTTTCCCATGCCGGAGAATCTATATAGTGGAAGCAAAAAGAAAGGAGGGTACTGTCCGTGAATAAGGTGCTTTATGAGCAGCTAGTAGCGTATATTCTGGAGAATCAAAACCGCTTTTACAGGCTGGCATACAGTTATACCAAAAATCAGGAGGATGCGCTGGATGCCGTCCAGAATGCGGTGTGCAAAGCGCTGGAATCCTTTGAAAGCATCCGGAATACGGGCGCAATCAAGACCTGGTTCTATCGGATTCTGATCAACGAGAGTCTGCATATCATTCAAAAGCGGAAAAAGGAGGCCGCGTCTTCTGACTTAGAGGATGTGGATATGGTGTATCATGAGAAAGCATACGATCAGGAATCTGTAGAAGAGGAGTTGGATCAGCTGGAGCCGGATGTGCAGGAAATTATCCGGCTGAGATTCTTTGAGGAAATGTCCTTGAAAGAGATTTCCAGCATCACGGGGTACAACCTTAGCACGGTCAAAACAAAGCTATATCGGGGCTTAAAACTTTTGAGGGAAAACATACAGGAGGCAGCATTATGAGTAACTTGCAGGAAATGAAGAAACGGTATGACAATATCCCCATCCCGGACGCCCTTTCCGTTCGCGTGCAGCAGGCAATTGGGGAATCCAGAAAAAAACAGCCGGGAAAAGAACACAACAGCCATAGGGCTTGGTTCCCCCGGGCAATCCGGGGCATAGGAACGGCGGCTGCCGCTGCCTGTGTTCTTTTCACGGTGGCGCTGAATACCATGCCTGCCTTTGCCGCGGAGGCTGCCCAGCTGCCTGTAATCGGCGGACTGGCTCGTGTACTGACGTTCCGCTCCTACGAAACAGAACAGGACGATATTGCCGTGTCCGTGGAAATCCCGTCCATTGAAATCATCCAGCGGGACACGGGAATCGAAGTTGACGCAGTCAATCAGGAGATTCTGAACCGCTGCAGAGAGTATGCGGATGCGGCGCTTGACCGGGCGGAGGCATACAGAACCGCTTTTCTGGAGACCGGCGGTACACCGGAGGAATGGGCACAGCACAATATCCAAATCACAGTTGGCTATGAGATCAAGCATCAGGATGAGAAGTACCTGTCCTTTGTTGTGAGAGGTAACGAAAACTGGTCAAACGCGTATCAGGAAGCCTGTTTCTATAACCTGGACTTAAGTACCGGGGCGTATGTTACCCTGAAGGATCTGCTGGGCGACAATTATGAGGCACTGGCAAATGAAAGCATTCGCCAGCAGATCAGGGAAAGAGAAGCTGCCGGAGAATCGTTCTTCCCGGAGGACGCAGGGGGCTTTACAGGTATTACGGAAAATACAAAATTCTATATCAACGCCAACCACAAGCCTGTAATCGTATTTGATAAGTACGAAATCGCCAATGGGGCGGCAGGGGAAATTGAATTTGAAATCGGAGGATAATCCCATGAAAAATCAAGTGAAAAGGGCAGAAATCTGCATTTTGAGCATTGCTCTGATGGGGGTGCTTTTGGTGGGATGCGGGGTAAATCAGCAGGAAACCCAGCAGACCATTGCGGCAGAGACAATGGCGGAAGTTACGGAAGCAACACTGGGAGCAACGGAGGAAACAGCCCAAGAGGAACAAAGATACGAGGATAACTTCGCGGTGGACAGCAAGGCTGCGAAGGAATTTGCCCAGAAGGTTCAAGATGTAACGGTGAAAAAGGATTTGGAGGGTCTGGCGGAGTTGACTTCCTTCCCGGTCTATGTGGGTTTGCCGGGGGTTAGCGTGGTAGAAACCAAAGAGGATTTTCTGAAACTTGGTGCAGAAAAAGTGTTTACAGAGGAACTGGTGAAATCTGTAGAAATGGCTGACATCGAGAATTTTCAGCCCAGCAAAGCAGGTTTCTCCATTTCCGATGGAGGGACGGCAAATATCAACTTTGGCGTTGTAAACGGTGTGCTGGCAATCACCGGAATCAATTATTGATTCCGGAAAAGAACGCGGAAAACATCATCTAACGAAAGGCGGGGAGCATTTTGTCCGCAAGCATTCTTGTTCCATTCCTATTTGCAGGGATCATTGCGTTCCTGTACACAAGATGAAAGGCAGCAAAGGCACCCAATGAAGGCAGCAAAAAGAAAAAGGCGCGTCCTATTGATTCTGATTGGAATGCACCATCCATAGGCTGGCAATACAAAAAATCCACGCTGATCTATCGACTTTTCGCCCCCTCCCATGGTATAATACATGTAATTATCCATGGAAGGGGGTGTTTTATATGCCGGAACAAGTCAATAAGACGCCATGTTGTGTAGGCTTGCTTGCCCATGTGGACGCGGGGAAAACGACTCTCAGCGAGGCGATGCTGTATGTCAGCGGCGCGCGGCGGAAGCTGGGGCGGGTGGATCATCAGGACGCGTTTCTGGATACCCATGCCCTGGAGCGGGCGCGGGGGATCACCATTTTCTCCAAGCAGGCACGGCTGGAAACCTCCCACCGGGTCGTGACCCTGGTGGACACCCCCGGGCACGTGGATTTTTCCGCCGAGGCGGAGCGCACCCTGCCGATTCTGGACTGCGCCATTCTGGTGATCAGCGGCACTGACGGGGTACAGGCGCATACTCTGACATTGTGGCGGCTGCTTCAGCGGTATCAGGTGCCGGTGTTTCTGTTTGTCAACAAGATGGATCTGCCCGGCACGGACGCTGAGGCGCTTCTGAAGCAGCTGCGGGAGCAGCTCAGCCCCGCCTGCGTGGATTTTTCTGCCCCCGGGGCGGAGATCGCGGAAAACGCCGCCCTGTGCGACGAGGCGCTGCTGGAAACCTATCTGGAGACCGGCACCGTCACCGACGGGAATCTGCGCTCCCTCGTGGAAAAGCGGAAGCTGTTTCCCTGCTGCTTTGGCTCCGGGCTGAAGCTGGAGGGCGTGGCGGAGCTTCTGGAGATTTTGGACAGATACGCCCCGGAGCCGAAATATCCGCCGGAATTCGGCGGGAAAATCCACAAAATTTCCCGGGACGCCCAGGGCGTCCGCCTGACCTGGCTGAAGGTCACCGGCGGGCAGCTGAAGGTGCGCTCGACAGTGCGTTATGTCAACCAAAAGGGAGAGCCCCGGGAGGAAAAGGCAGTGCAGCTGCGGCTGTACTCCGGCGACAAGTTCACCGCGCCGGAGATGATCGCCGCCGGGCAGATCGCGGCGGTGACGGGGCTTTCCGAAACCTGGGCGGGGCAGACGCTGGGGGCGGAACCGCGGGGGCAGCCCTATGTGCTGGAGCCGGTGATGACCTACCGGGTGAATCTGCCTGCCGGCGCCGACCCGGCGCTGGTTCTCCCAAAGCTGCGCCAGCTGGAGGAGGAAGACCCCCAGCTGCATCTGCTCTGGGAAAACGGGCAGATCCATGTGCAGATCATGGGTCGGGTGCAGCTGGAGATCTTCCGGAGCCTGGTGAAGGAGCGCTTCGGGCTGGACGTGACCTTAACTGACCAGCGGATTTTCTACAAGGAGACCATTGAAAACACGGTGGAGGGCGTGGGGCATTTTGAACCCCTGCGCCACTATGCGGAGGTGCATCTGCTGCTGGAGCCCCTGCCCCGGGGCAAAGGTCTCAAATTCGACACGGTGTGCCCAACGGACGTGCTGGACGGCAATTACCAGCGGCTCATTTTGACCCATCTGGAAGAGAAGGCACACAGGGGTGTGCTCACCGGCGCGCCGATTACGGATATGAAAATCACCCTGCTGGTGGGCAAAGCCCACCTGAAGCACACCGAAGGCGGCGACTTCCGGCAGGCAACCTATCGGGCTGTCCGGCAGGGGCTGATGCAGGCGAAATCCATTCTGCTGGAGCCCTGGTACGCCTTTACCCTCACCATGCCCACGGAGCAGATCGGCAGAGCCATCACCGACATCCGAGCCATGGGCGGCGAATTGGAAGCGCCGGAATCCAGAGGCGCACTTTCCACGCTGAAAGGGCTGGTTCCCGCTTCTGAGGTAAAGGACTACGCCGACACGCTGGCGGCCTACACCCAGGGCAGGGGCAGATTGCAGCTGACCCTCCACGGCTACGCCCCCTGCCACAATGCCGACGCGGTCATCGCGGAAACCGGCTATGACCCGGAGGCCGACCTGGAGAACACCCCGGATTCGGTGTTCTGCGCCCATGGGGCGGGCTTCAACGTGAAGTGGAACCGTGTCCCGGAGTATATGCACCTGGAAAGCGGTCTGAAAACGGAGAAAGCCCCCGAACTCATCACCCGAAACCTCCGGGCGGACGACAGGGAGCTGGAGAAGATCATGGAGCGGGAGTTCGGCCCTATCCGCCGCCCTCAGTACGGCTCCTCCTCCAACCGCCCCGCCACGGAGGAGGTGACCATCCGCACCCCCCGGCAGAAATACATTCTGGTGGACGGCTACAACATCATCTTTGCCTGGGAGGATCTGGCGGCTCAGGCCAAGGACGACCTGGACGCCGCCCGGCGGCAGCTGTGCGACGCGCTGTCCAGCTACGCAGGGTTCACCAAGTGCCGTGTGGTGGTGGTATTCGACGGTTACAAGCAGAAGGGCAATCCCGGGGAAAAGCACCAGGATCACAACATTCAGGTGGTCTACACCAAGGAGGGCGAGACCGCCGACGCCTACATTGAGGCTCTGGCTCACGAGATCGGTCAGGACTACGCCGTGAGGGTCGCCTCATCCGACGGCCTGGTGCAGCTGTCCTCTCTGGGAAGCGGCGTTCTGCGAATGTCCGCCCGGGAGCTGCGGGAGGAAGTAGAGGCCGCCAGGGAAGCCATGAAGCGGCACTATCGGGCATAGCCGCAGCGCAAGACCGCGTGGCTCCGAAAGGGAGCGTCCCATTTATGGGATCGTTGCTTTCAGAAATGTTTGACAGATGGCATCCGCCCGGATATAATAGAGAAAACAATTCCGTTAGGAGGTAATTTTCATGCATATCGATCACGATCACGTGGGCGCGCACACCCATGAGCATACCCACGACGGTGTCACCCACACCCACGAGCACACCCATGAGCACCCCCACGACCACGAGCATTCCCACGACTGCACCCAGGACTGCGCGTCCTGCGCCAGCGCCTGCGAGCACACCCCCATGGAGGAGCTGGTGGCGCTGATGAAGTACATGGTGGGTCACAACGCCGCCCACGCCAAGGAGCTGGCCGATCTGGCTGTCCAGCTGGACAAGGCCGGAAACCACACTGCCTATGAGCAGGTCATGGCCGCCGTGTCCGACTTTGAGAAGGGTAATATGCGTCTGAGCGTGGTTCTGTCCAGCCTGGACGAGAAGTAAAGGAGCGTTTTCTATGTGTCTTTCAACCGTTTACAAAAACACCCTGACCCCCGAGACGGTGATGATGCGCAACGTCATGAAGATTGAGTGCCGGGACGGCATGGTGATCCTCACCGACCTGATGGAGCGCCAGATGGCTGTGGAGGGCACTCTGGAGATGGCAAACCTGGTTGACGGCGTTGCCGTGGTGAAGGAGAACATCCCCGCCTAATGCTGAACCGCAAAACGCCCGGACGGAAAACCCGTCCGGGCGTTTTTGCAGTGAAAGAGTTTATTCGGATTTTCGTTTGATACTAATTCTTGATTGAAAGCTTTAAAAGCTTTCCGAGAATGAATTGTGCCAGAAAAGGCAGATGACGCCGCTGGGCTTTCCGCCCAGCAAGGAAGATAACGCATTCTGGCGCAATTCAGGCCGGAAAGAATGAAAGTTTTTAATCAAGAGTTAGTATTAGCTATGCCCAGAGTCAATTATCCGAGCGAAGCGAGGAAAGGGTATTGGCGGCTTTAAGCAGGCAATGCAGAAAAATAAGCAGGACATCATGGCAGTGAGCGCGATGTCTCAGGGCATCAGAAGCGCGTTGAATGGTGGCGACCAGGCACAGACAGCGCAAACAATTTCTGCAAGCGTACAGTTTATCATGCAGGGCGACCGCACGCAGTGGATCCCAATTTTGAAAATTATGTAGAGTATATGTTGGACAGCAGCCTTCAAGACGTATTTACCACGGGTATAGAGGAAACAAATGAAAACCGCTGAGGGCGTTACCGAGAGCTTGAAAGTAAACGATCCTATGGCGTGGGTGCAGAGGATGAACAGTATCCAAGCCAGAGCGGAGGAAATTGTCCGGGAGGAAATCATCTATGGGGAGGTTGCGGTATGAGTGTCTTGGAAAATTTTTGGTATGGCAATATCGAGCCGTCCGAGTATGATACATCCTCCGCAAAAGAATACAAGGAAGCACTTCTGCGTATCAGCCGGAATGAAGAAAGCCTACAGGATACGCTCACGGACTCGCAGCGAAAACTGTTCTCACAGTACCTGGACAGTGTTCGTGAATTTCAGGACATGTCAGAATGCCTGTTGTTCCAGAACAGCTTCCGCCTGGGAGCCAGAATGATGCTGGAGATCATGAACGAATAGGCAAATCTCCCGCGGTACCCACCGGTCAGCCTGACCGCTGGGTGCCATAATATAGATACAAGTTATGAATCATTATTCTTTTATGCGCTTTCTTCTTTGCTATGCTGGTAATTCATTTCAAAGTCCATCGTTTTTTCAGTTCTACCAGAACCCATATTATTTAGTGGATAAAAAAGATTCTTGTTCTATTGTTACGCCATACTCTAATATTCTTTCCATCGCATCTTCAAAGATTGGATACTCTTGATTCACCAAAGCAGCTTTGATCTTTTCCAAATATTTAGTGGAACGAACAAGGCCATTCATATGATGGGCTGTAACATCCTGTCCAGACATCCTCATGGGCAATGCCTTTGGAATCAGCTGTTGAAGCTGTGAATACATCTGGAAGCCTCCGAGGTCAATATCCGCCCAAAAGGAAACCTCACAATCTGCATGCAATGCCGCCCCAATTTTGGCAAAGAGCTTTTTCTTCTGTGGGCTGAGAAAACCGCCATGATAGACAACCAATTCTTCCTTGCAGCGCTCTGATAAAATATACTCATCGTAATTTGTCTTGTTTTCGATGAATGTTATTGATGTCTTTTTCTTTCACGAGAGAGACCTCCTCATTATTGTAGTTGTGTGGTCGGCAAACCACTTCTACTATAATGGGGAGCTTTTTTCTTGTCTACTACACTCCTCGCTAGAAGCTATTCTTTTGCCACCGGCAGAGCCGGTGGTTAACTTTGGTCAACCAAGAGAACCCGTGGTACAGTTTTTGTAAACTGTACCACGGGTTGTTATTACGTTTGTCTATAGGACACGCCCCACAACCTGGAAGCCTGCCTGCGCCGATATGACTCTCGGTGCGTATTTCTGGTTGTAGGAAATCATGACCGGCTGCATATACATGGTGCCGTAGCTGTCGGAAAACGCTTCCCGCTGTTCTTCGTCCGGCTCCTGTTCGTCGTATACCTTGATGTAGCCCGCACCATTGTAAATGAAGATACCTACCTCGCCGATATTCACCCGGTCACATTGCTTCACCCAAACGATCTGCCCGTCATGGTAGACAGGCTCCATGCTGTCACCGGAAACCCTCACACCGAAGTCCGCACCGTCAGGAACTGTTGACGCGGGGAAACGCACCATCTCAAAGCTGCCTTCATCCAGGAATGCGCCAGTACCGGCAGAACCGGACAAGTTGCTCACCGGCATTTCCACAAACTGAATAATCCGGCTGCTCCGGCTTTCGGGCTTGTATCGCCCAGAAGCAATCAGATCAGCCTTATAGTCCGCGACCTTCCGCATTCCTTCCTCGTTCAGATCAGGCGCTGGGCCGGTGCTCATAAAAAGAGACAGGTCGCAGTCCATATCAAGCGCTTGGGCGATGGCAACGAGCTGATAAGGATTGGGAGTATTACTGCCGTTCTCCCACTTCTGAATGGCGGATGCAGTGGCAGATACTCCATAGTCTTTCAATACCGCACTGAACTTCACAAGGCTCAGTCCTTTATTGTTTCGCGCTTTGGAAAGCACCTTTCCGATATAATTCATGCTCTTTTCCGACGCGGCATCATAGTGACCTTGTTTCCTGGGGTGGTATACGGTAGAGTTCGCCATAAAAGCACCGTCCTTCCTATGGCCTGATTATATATCGACAAGAAACGGTTGTCAACAGAAATATGTCCTAAAAATCTGCAATATACGCATTAATCATCCCGTATCAGATATGCTATCATTGAGTCATGTAAAATGTGAGATGCCGTTATGAGCCGGGACGTACTTTGTCCCCCGATGCCTACGGGATGCAGCGCAGAACGCTGTGCGATTACTTCCGATCCTGCAAACTGCGCAAACAGATCACGGATTGGACGGAGTGTCAGGCGGATACTCTGAGCGCGGCAATCCTTCTGCCAGAAGATGCCGTGCAGGAGGGAATGTTTATCTTCGGTCTGGGTGAACACATGACGGTACTGAGCAAAAAATACTCGCCAAACAAATTTGAATCGTTTTGCCGCATGGCAGATTTCCTTGGCGTATCCAGAACCACCCTTTCTTTCCGAATGGAGCAGTTGGGACTTCCGGAACGGAACCTGCTGTGTGTGGGATAGAATGGGAGGTTTTGCATATGGACGATTCATCAATGCGACAAGAAATGCAGCTTCACAATGTTCTACAAAACATCAATGCCCACCGGCACGGTAGAGCGTAAGTGTCCCCGCTGCAAACGTATTCTCTTTGAGGTCGGCGGAAACAACAGCCATATGAAGGACAGGAAACCGTGCGCCGCTTTTCTCAACCGTACAAGAAGCAACGGAATTATCTCCTGAGAGGCACCGTTTTCTGTGGCTGCTGTGACCATGCACTTTCCTCTATTGCAAACAGCCCTTTTCAGTTGCCGCCGCTCACATGTGTACCCTGTGAGATTCACCGAACGGCTTTAAATTGGAGAAATATGAAAAATCAAGAAACCTGCTTCATTATGATTCCTCGTTCGCAATACGCCTGCGGTATTCAGACGGGGTCATTTGCATTCTGGCTTTGAACTGCCGCATAAAATGCAGCTCGCATTTGTACCCGCACAGTTCCGCTATCTGTGTAATATGCATATCCGTTGTGGAAAGCAGATACTTTGCGTGTTCCATGCGGCTCTGAATAACATCGTTCATAACGCTGATGCCGAAAATTTCCTTGTATAAATGCTGGAAATAGGATTTGCTCATTGTTAGCTGGTGGGCAAGCCCCTCAATGCTCCAGTCCTGATAGGGCATGTTGTAAATCTGTGAGCGCAATATGGACAGCTTCTCATAATAAGAACCCGAGCCTTCTTGTACTGTGGAATGGATCTTCTCACTGAGCTTGATGAAAAACAGCTTCATATACAATTCAACGGAATCCGCCTTATATAAATTGGACGAATAATTCTCATAGCACATATTCTTGATGATAAGGGACAAACCGTTTAGGTTTCCGATAGGCACTACCGTGTCAAAGGGAATGTCCAGCGCTTCTAAAAAATTCATCTCATCATCGGAGATGCTGAAATGGAACCAGTCGTTGGAGAACTGCGCACCATATGCACGATACAGCTGTGGGGTGCCCTCACGATACAGCATAAAGGAATCAGGCTCTGTAATCCTATCCTCACCATTCAGCGTGAAAATTGCAGGGGTTTTCAGGAGAAGCATAAGATAGTCCCCCGAGCCTGTTGGACGACGTATCTGAAAATCAGCGTCATGGCAATGGTTGTAACCGATATTGTTGATATGCAATTTCCACACCTCCCAATATACCATGTATTTGTTATATACGATTTTACCCCACAAATCAAGCCAGTGTTTTTTGGAAGCCAATCGTGAAAGCAGGATATGTCAGTGTTTTAGCAGGATGTTATATTGAAAGATGCGGCACATGATTTATAATTCAGGATAGGAAGAACACCTTTATCGGAAAGGATATGATCGAAAATGAAGGCAGAGATCACCATCTCAGTAAACAACAGGATCAGCAGGATAGACAACCGAATTTACGGCTCCTTTATCGAGCATCTTGGAAGGGCGGTTTACGGCGGTATTTATGAGCCCTCCCACGAAACGGCTGACGAAATGGGCTTTCGTACAGATGTTATGCAGATGGTAAAGGCACTGGATGTCCCCATCGTGCGGTATCCCGGAGGAAATTTCGTATCCGGCTACAACTGGGAGGACGGAACGGGAGAGAAAGCAAAGCGTCCCAGGAAAATGGAGCTTGCATGGCAGTCAATCGAAACCAATGAAGTCGGCATCGACGAATTTCAGGAATGGGCAAAGCGTGCGGGCAGCGAGGTAATGATGGCTGTCAATCTTGGAACAAGAGGCCCCGATGAAGCACGAAATCTTGTGGAATACTGCAACAGCGAAACAGATACCTATTATGCGGATATGCGCCGCAGGAACGGTTTTGAAAAGCCCTTCGGCATCAAGCTGTGGTGTCTTGGAAATGAAATGGATGGGCCCTGGCAGATATGCAGCAAAACGCCCTATGAATACGGTCGGATCGCCTGCGAAACAGCAAAGCTTATGAAATGGACAGACCCGTCCATAGAGCTGGTCGCCTGCGGAAGCGCGAATATCAATATGCCCACCTTTATGGAATGGGAACGAACGGTGCTTCGGGAATGCTACGAGCATATTGACTATATCTCCCTGCACAATTATTACGGAAACCCCGACAATGATACTGCCGCGTATCTTGCCTCCTCCGTTGAAATGGACAAATTCATCAAGCAGGTGGCGGCGATCTGCGACGAAGTCAAGCAGGAGAAAAAATCGGACAAAACCGTGAATCTCTCCTTTGATGAGTGGAATATCTGGTTCCACAGCAGTGAGCAGGATAAGCAGATCCCCAAGTGGCAGGTGGCCCCTCCCCTCCTGGAAGATGTATATAATCTTGAGGACGCTGTTGTGCTGGGAAGCCTGCTGATCACCCTTCTCAACAACAGCGACAGAGTGAAGATCGCCTGCCTTGCGCAGCTGGTCAATGTCATTGCCCCGATTATGACCGAAACGGGAGGCAGAACGTGGGCGCAGACGATTTACTATCCATTTATGTACACCTCCCGCCACGGAAGAGGTACGGCGGTGAGGACATTCTGCCAGTGCGGCAGCTATGATGCGGGAAATAGGAAGAATATTCCCTATATCGACTCCGCAGCCGTTCTCTCGGAGGACGAAAACGAGCTTGCTGTTTTTGCCGTAAACCGCTCTCTGGACAGCGAATGTGAGCTCAGCATCCATCTGCTGGGCAGCGGGAATTATCGTCCCTATCAGCACATTGCGCTTGAGGGCGGCGACCTGAAAGCGGTAAACACTGCCGATGAACCCGAAAAGGTCATTCCCGTTGTCAAGGCTATTGCGGACAGGCTCACCCTTGCGCCCCATTCCTGGAACATGATCCTTCTGAAAAAAACCACTTCGCTGTGCGATTGACAGCGATACATCAACGCCCGGGGGACAGGCGTCCGTGTTTGAGCCTACCGGCGGCCGGATCAACAGTTTTTCGATGCAGTATACGATAAATCGGAAAGGGAAATCACGATGAAAAAATACCTTGACAGCTCCCTCAGCGCAGAAGAACGGGCAATTGCGCTGACCGATGCAATGACGGTGGATGAGCAGGCTTCTCAGCTCCGATACGACGCTCCTGCCATAGACAGGCTGGGCATTCCTGCATACAACTGGTGGAACGAGGGGCTTCACGGTCTGGCACGTTCGGGCGTAGCCACAATGTTTCCGCAGGCTATCGGTCTTGCGGCTATGTTTGATACAGAACTGACGCAGAAGGTCGCGGCTATAACCGCCGAGGAAGCTCGCGCAAAGTATAATGCGTATACAAAATACGGTGACAGAGATATCTACAAGGGGCTGACCATCTGGGCGCCCAATATCAATATTTTCCGTGATCCCCGCTGGGGCAGAGGACATGAGACCTACGGCGAAGATCCGTTTTTAACCGCCAAAAACGGGAAAGCCTTTGTAAAAGGCTTGCAGGGTGAAGGAAAAACAAGGAAAGCTGCCGCCTGCGCGAAGCATTATGCGGTACACAGCGGCCCCGAAGCGGTGCGTCACGAGTTTAATGCCGAAGTCTCCAAAAAGGATATGGAAGAAACCTATCTTCCTGCCTTTGAAGCACTCGTCAGCGAAGCCCATGTTGAGGGCATCATGGGCGCGTATAACTGTGTAAACGGCGAGGCTGCCTGCGCGAGCAGCTTCCTTATGTCCAAGCTGAACGAGTGGGGCTTTGACGGATATTTTGTATCCGATTGCTGGGCGGTACGCGATTTCCATGAGCATCACGGCCTTACGTCGAATCCGATTGAATCCGCGGCTCTTGCCATAAAATCGGGATGCGATGTAAACTGCGGCTGCACGTATGTGTATCTCCTTGCCGCACTTAACAAGGGACTTATCACCAAAGAGCATATCCGAAATGCCTGCATACATCTTATGCGGACAAGGATAAGGCTTGGTATGTTCGATGATAAAACAGAATACGACGATATTCCTTATACCGTTGTAGCGTGCAGGGAGCACAAGGCGGTTTCGCTGAAATGCGCGGAAAAATCCATGGTATTGCTGAAAAATAACGGCATCCTTCCGCTGGATGAAAGCCGACTGCGGACAATCGCGGTCATCGGCCCAAACAGCGACAGCACAATCGCGCTGGAGGGCAACTATAACGGTACCGCGGATCAGTATGTTACCTTCCTTGATGGTATCCGCGAGCGCTTTGATGGCAGGGTCATTTATGCCGAGGGTTGTCACCTTTATAAAGACAGGGTGTCCGCTCTGGCGCAATCGGGTGACAGATATGCGGAGGCACTCGCCGCTGCGGACTGCGCCGACCTGGTTGTACTTTGCGTTGGACTCGACGCCACCATTGAGGGCGAAGAGGGCGATGCGGGCAACGAGTTTTCTTCGGGAGATAAAAAGGATCTTCGTCTTCCTGAATGTCAGCGCATCCTGATAGACAAGCTCATGCACACGGGGAAGCCAGTTGTCGTTGTGTGCGCCGCAGGAAGCTCGGTGAATATCGAATGTGAGCCGGATGCGCTTATTCACGCATGGTATCCCGGCTCGGAAGGCGGCACGGCACTTGCGGAAATACTTTTCGGCGACGTTTCCCCCTCGGGCAAGCTGCCCGTCACATTCTACGAGCGTTCCGATATGCTTCCCGACTTCACCGATTATTCCATGAAAAACCGCACCTATCGTTATGCGGAAAATAATGTGCTGTATCCCTTCGGATACGGTCTTACTTACGGAAAAATCGTATGCACATCGGTTGAATACATGGACGGCAAGGCAGTTGTGACCGCCGAGAACACGGGCGACAAAACGGTGGAGGATGTTATTCAGCTTTATATCAAGGACTATTGTGAAAACGCTGTGCCGAATGTGAGTCTGTGCGGTTTCAAGCGGATAAAGCTTGCGGCAGGCGAAAAAATGCTCGTAGAGATATCTGTATCGGAAAGAGCATTTACCGCTGTTGACGTTAGCGGCAAGCGCAGCCGCTTCGGCAGCAGGTTTACATTGTACGCAGGCACGCATCAGCCGGATGAACGCAGTGAAAAGCTGTGCGGCACCAAGTGCGTCAGTACAGAAATCATTTTTTGACGTTTGGGGGAGGAAAATGAAAACTGTACACCAGGACGGAATGATGATCGAATTCGATTGTGAAGTCGTGATGCGTGATGGCACAATTATCCGGTATGACATCTACCGTCCTGACAAGGAAGGGCAATACCCGTGCATCACGACCTATGGGCCTTACAGCAAGGGGATGCACTTTTCTCAGGGCTACAGCCTGTTCTGGCATGAGATTCAGGAAAAGTATCCGGAAATTCTCAAAGGCACCAGTGGGAAATATATGAACTGGGAAACCGTCGATCCTGAAAAATGGGTTCCCGAGGGCTATGCAATTGCCAAAATCGACTCCCGCGGCTGCGGACGTTCGGAGGGGGTTGTTGACAATTGGACGATTCAGGAGGCGGAGGATTACGCCGAATGCATTGAAAAAATCGCCGCTATGCCCTGGTGTGACGGCAAAGTAGCAGGGCTTGGGATTCCTTACTATGCCATTATGCAATGGGCCGTGGCAGCGCAATGCCCGCCTCATCTGAAAGCGATTATCCCCTTCGAGGGTGCGTGTGATCTTTACAGAGAATTTGCACGGCACGGCGGCATTGGGTCTGATTTTGTAAACGCCTGGTATCCGCTGCAGGTTGCCGCAGTTCAGCATGGCCTTGGAAAATGCGGACAGGTGGGAAAAATCTCTGGCGACTATCTGTCAGGGCCTGAAACACTGTCAAAAAAAGAGCTCATCAAAAACAGACGAGGGCGTCGATTTCTTCACGGAGCCGCTGACTGAAGAACTTGAAATTACCGGGCCTGCCGCCGCATCGCTGCTTTTGTCTTCCTCGACCAGGGATGCGGATATTTTTCTTACGATTAGGGTTCTTGACCCTAACGGAAACGATGTATCCTTCGTTGCCGCCAATGACCCCCACGGCGTGATTGCAACAGGCTGGTTAAGAGCATCCCATAGAAAGCCGGATGAAGGGAGGAGCCTGCCATACCGTCCCTATCATACCCATGACGAGCTTCAGCCTTTGCAGAAAGGCGAGAAAGTATCCATGGATATCGAAATCTGACCCACTTCCATCATGATTCCCAAGGGTTACCGTCTGGGTGTTAACATCGGAGGAAGAGACTTTCGATTTACCGCTCCGGATTTAACAAGTAAAGTAGACATCAGTCATTATTTGAAAAATCCGAAATTGATGATCGGAATGTTCCGAGCGCTTCCCATGAATCAGCTGTTCAAAATTCTTACCCATGAAAAGGTGTGGGCTGGAAACGCGATGTATACCCATTATATGGACAGAAAACGAAAAGAGTTTTCCGGCACCACAACGGTATATTCCGAAGCCGACAATCGGCCGTATCTTCTTTTGCCGGTTATCCCAGGCAAAAAAGCTTAAAACATATCACAGGTGTATCCTGCAAACAGGAGAGGAATCAAAGGAAGACTATCTTGCACAGCCTGTATTTTATAGAACCTTTGTTATTCTTTCTTTGCAAAGTGAGAGTAAAACATGCCGTATATACTAAACAGACGAATAGAAGCTATCTAATTTATGAGAACGGCATGAAAACTGCCACGAAAGAGGATTTAGGCAAATCCAATCTCGAAGGATATCCCTTATCGTTTCGTGCCTTGGAAAGCACTTTGCCGATATAATTCATGCTCTTTTCAGAAGATGCATCATAGTGATTCTGTTTTTTGGGGTGGTACCAGTCCGCAGAGCTTCGCCTTGGGGAAGCAGTCTACCCAGCCCTGCAAGCCGTTGTAGGCCTTTTCAAAGGTAGCGTCCCCACCGTCGGCTGCCGTGGCGATCATATAAACCTCCCGGAAAGCGTAGTCCGACTCATACAAGGGATTCATGCGGTCAAGCAATGTCTTCATCTGACCGCACATCTCGTAGTAGTAGATGGGCGTGGCGAAAACCAGCACATCCGCCCGGCGCAGTTTCTCCATGATTTCCGGGGCGTCGTCCTTCTGAACGCACTTCCCGGTTTTAAGACAGGAAAGACAGCCGATGCAGTATTGAATGTTCTTGCCCTTCAGGCTGAGCAGCTCCACATGGTTGCCCGCTTCCTCCGCGCCTCTGGCGCACTCCTTTGCCAGCAGTTCTGAATTGCTGCCGCCTCTGAGACTGGTGGAAAGAATCAAAACATTTTTCATAATTTATGCTCCTTTTTGTATGCGGATTCGATATCAATTAGTGGCCCCAGAACATGATAGCACAATCCCGACATAAAGGCAAAAGAAATAACCCTCGACCTGTTGCCTACTCACTGCAACCGTCGAGGGTTATTTCCTTTCAAAGGTGGGTTCCATCTGTGGTTAACCTCGCTTTCTTCGGATTTGGAGATTACTTAGTACATTGGACTCACTCCTTTTTTGTATTTTCATAATAGCGCAGGTTCCCTTATTTTGCAAGATGGGATGATATACAAGAATGCGTGGCAAAAGTTGGAGAATGGTCGCTGTTCCTGAACCACCGGGGGCGGCGCTGCTACAACAGCTTGTGCAGGCGCTGCGTCCACAGCTGTAAGCAGAGCTTTCGTGCCACCGTGGTGGAGTGCCCGCGATATTTTTCCAAGCGGGCAGTTGGGAAGGAGGATTATTATGCGTAAGCAGGGAGAAACGCCAAAGCGAAACCGCACAGAGCAAATCAAATTCTGGACAACCCCGGAAGAGAAAGACCTGATTCTCAAAAAGATGGAATTGTACGGAACC
>JAQXPK010000006.1 GCA_029100605.1 Bacillota bacterium
TGCCTCTCCCTATGGGAGAGGTGGCAAAAATCTTCGATTTTTGACGGAGAGGGTACGCTGTACCGAGATACCCTCTCAGTCACCTGCGGTGACAGCTCTCCCAAAGGGAGAGCCAAGGGTGCTGCCGCACCAGTACGCCAAACTGCAATTTGGTACCATGAAACGAACCGAGCGGTGCCCAATGGCGTAGCGACTACAAACCACCCGGGCACGCATTGCCCGCGGGGGCATCCCCGCAAACTGCAATTTATCCCTTTGCTGCGCTGTCCCGATCAGCACATATGACAATGTTTGGAGGTGGGGAATGTGGGCTTTGAGGCGCTGCTGGGCAATGACCGGCTGAAACAGAATCTGACGGAGAGCCTTGCCCGGGGGCACATTTCCCACTTCTATCTGATTTCCGGGCCGGAGGGATCGGGGAAGCACACCCTGGCGAAGCTGCTGGCGGCGGCGATCCTTTGCCAGGGCACCGACAAGCCCTGCGGGCGGTGTACCCCCTGCCGCAAGGTGCTGGACGGCAGCCATCCGGATTTCATCACCGTGGACGACCCGGAGAAAAAAACCGTCCCCGTGGACTTAATCCGGGAGGCCCGGGCGGATATGTACGTCCGGCCTAATGAATCCGAGCACAAAATCTACCTGTTCCCCCGGGCCCAGGACATGGGACTGCCCGGGCAGAACGCCCTGCTGAAGGTGCTGGAGGAGCCGCCGAAATACGGCGTGTTTCTCCTACTGGCGGACAATCCGGACAAGCTGCTGCCGACAGTCCGCTCCCGGTGCACAGAGCTGGATATGCAGCCGCTGCCCGAAAACATTCTTCGCACCCGGCTGCGCCGGGACTTTCCCCAGGCTCAGGAGGCGGACATCGCCGCCGCCATGGTGCGCAGCGGCGGCTTTCTGGGGCAGGCCAAGGCACTGCTGGAAAGCGGCGGCGCGGTAAGCGCCCAGACGGAGTCGTTTGTCCGGGCTTTTTCCGACCGGGACACGCTGGGGCTGATGAATACCCTGGTGCCTATGGAAAAGTGGAAACGGGACGCTTTGGCGCAGACCCTGGAAAGCTGGCTCGAGCTGACGGAAAGCGCCCTTGCCAGCCGGAGCGGCATCCGGGCGGTATCCCCGCTGGCTCGGGAAATGGCCCAGAGCCGCAGCAGTCCCGAGCTGATGAACGGAGTGCGCAGCCTGCAAAAGGCGCTGGATTACACCCAGAGCAATGTTTCCCCCGCCGCCGTATGCGGCTGGCTGGAATGGGCGCTGCGGTGAAAATGAAAAATGCTGAATGCAAAGTGCGGAATGAAGGTGTCCGCTTTGCGTTTCGCATTTTGCATTCAGCATTTCCCAATGATATAAGGAGCAAACCTATGGAAGAAGAAATGAAAAACACGCCCCAGCCGGAGGTGGAAGTGGTGGACATCCAGTTCCGACCCGGGCAGAAAATCTACTTTTTCGATCCCGCCGGCCTGAAGCTCGCCGAGGGGGATCACGTCATCATCGACACCGCCCGGGGAGAGGAATTCGGCATCTGCGCGGGCGCCAACCACCGCATTGCGCCCCGGGACGTGGTCGCGCCCCTGCGGAAGGTTCTGCGGAAAGCCACCGCCCAGGACGAAAAGACGATACAGGACAACCGGGCGAAGGAGAAGCGGGCCTTTGAGGTCTGCCAGCAGAAAATCGCCGACCACAATCTGGATATGCAGCTGGTGAGCGCGGAGGTTGCCTTTGACGGCAGCAAGATCCTGTTCTATTTCACCGCCGACGAGCGGGTGGACTTCCGGGAGCTGGTGAAAAATCTGGCGTCGGTGTTCCACACCCGCATTGAACTGCGGCAGATCGGCGTCCGTGACAAGGCGCGGATGGTGGGCGGCCTGGGCATCTGTGGTCGACCCTTCTGCTGCGCCAGCTTCCTGGACGATTTCCAGCCGGTGTCCATCAAAATGGCAAAGACCCAGAGCCTTTCCCTGAACCCCACCAAGATCTCCGGCACCTGCGGGCGGCTGATGTGCTGCCTCAAGTACGAGCAGGAGGCCTATGAAGACCTGATCCGCACCAGTCCCCGGATGGACTCCTTCGTGGACACTCCGGAGGGTCGGGGTACCGTGGTGGAGGTGGATCTGCTCCGTCAGCGGGTGAAGGTGCGGATGGAGGACAATCCCGACACTGTCTCCGTCTTTTCCAACGGGGACATCGCCGTGCTGCGCAGCGGCAAGGCGCGGAAGAACGATCCCCCCATTCCGGCGGATCTGGCTCCCATTTCCGGCTCCGGCAAGCGTGTCCGCACGGAGCAGGCGGAGCAGAAGCCCCTGCTGGAGCCCATCCGCTTCCGCTACAGCACCGAGAAAATCGTGGACGAGCCGGAGGAGCAGAGCCCCGAGGCCGCCCAGGCCGCTGAGCCCGGAGAAGCCAAGCTCGCCCGTCCGCCCCGCTCCCGCCGCCGCAAGCCCCGCCCCCAGGGGGAGGCCGCCGCGGCTCAGGAGCCAAAGCCCGCGCCCCGGGGGGACGCTACGGAAACGGCGGAGCCTGCCGCGCCCCGCCGCCGCAATAACCACCGCCGCCGCAAGCCCCGTCCCACCGGCGACGGGCAGTAAGCACACGGTGCGTTTCTGGGAGAGAAATACAGAATCATGGAAAAAATTCGCGTAATCTTGGAAAAAATCCGGGGAAAAGTCGGAGAAATTCCCGTTCCCGGCTGGCTGTTCGTCCTGATTATGGTGCTCTATAACGAGCTGATGCTCCATATCTGGAGCGGCGAGACCTTTCTCGCCGGACGGATGCTGGCGCTGACCGCCTTCGCCCTTGGCTTCGGCGGGGTGCTGGCGCTGCTGGTCAGCCTGCTGCCCTCGGCGAGGGCGGAAAAGTGGGGGGCGGTGATCGTGTCCGTCCTGGTGTCCATCGTCTGTCTGACGGAATATTTTATTCTGGACGCCTACAAATCCTTCATGGCGCCTGCCACGGTCATCGGCGGCGCAGGCGGCGTTGCCGGGGACTTCCTGGACATTGTGATCTCGCTGGTCGCCCGGAATCTGTGGCGGATCGCCCTGATTCTGCTGCCGGTCGTCCTCTATGGCGTATTCTGCCAGTCCCGGCGGACGAGCTGGAAGCTCCGGGGCGCTCTGGCGGCGGGGACGGTGGTGCTGTATCTGCTGGGCTTCGGCTGTGCCTTCGGATTGACCAACGACGCCGCCCGGTTCCGGGAGGCCTACGATTTTGACAGCGTGGTTCGGGTCTTCGGACTGAATATGGCACTGACCCTGGACATCGGACGCAGCGCCGCCCCGGAGCAGGAGCCGTCCTTCCTGGCGGTGCCGGAGCCTGCTCCCGCCCCCACGGAACAGACGGAGGCGGCGGAATCCCTTCCGGAGACCACGGAGCCTCCCGTGGTCTATGAGCCGAATGTCCTGAAAGGCGTGGATTTTGAGGCGCTGGCCGCTTCCGAAAAATCCGGCAATATCGCTTCCATCCACAGCTACGTGGCCTCCCAGACCCCCACCATGCAGAACGAATACACGGGGCTGTTCAAGGGGAAGAACCTGATTCTGATTACCGCCGAGGCCTTTACCTCCGAGGTCATCGACCCGGAGCTGACCCCCACGCTCTACCGCCTCGCCAACCGGGGCATCCGGTTTACGGACTACTACCAGCCCGCCTGGGGCGCCAGCACCACCTCCGGCGAGTTCTCCAACCTCATCGGTCTGGTTCCCACCAACGGGGGAAGCTGCATGAAGGAGACAATCCAGCAGAACTTCTTCCTGACCATGGGGCACCAGCTTCAGAAGCAGGGCTATACCTCCATCGCCTATCACAACCACTTCAAGGACTTCTACGACCGGGACAGAACCCACGTCCCCCTGGGCTACGACCAGTTCCTGGCTCGGTACGGCGGGTTGGAGGGCCTTTCGCCGATCTGGCCCGAGAGCGATCTGGAAATGATGGACATCACCGTCCCCCAGTATATCGACAAGCAGCCCTTCAGCATCTACTATATGACGGTGAGCGGTCACTGTCCCTACGGTCGGAATGAGAACGCCATGACCGCCAAAAATTACGACAAGGTGCAGGACATGGACTGCTCGGAGACCATCAAGGGCTACTATGCCGCGAATCTGGAGCTGGAATACGCCATGGAATCCCTGGTGAACCAGCTGGAGGCGGCGGGCATTGCCGACGACACGGTTATTGTCCTGGCGACGGATCACTATCCCTACGGCCTGGAGCGTTCCAGCGCCTGGCATAACGCCACAGATCTGCTGAAGGAGCTGTACGGCGTGGAGTCCTACGACAATTTCATCCGGGATCACAATACCCTGATTATCTGGAGCGGCTGCATTGAGGACAAGGGCATTCAGGTGGACGACCCGGTGTACAGCCTGGATATTCTGCCCACTTTGTCCAACCTCTTCGGCGTGGAATACGATTCCCGTCTGCTGGTGGGTCGGGACGTATTCTCCGATGCGGAGCCTCTGGTGCTCTGGCCCAATTCCAGCTGGAAAACCGACCTCGGCACCTACAACGCCAGCACCGGGAAATTCACCCCGGCGGAGGGCGTCCAGGTGGACGGGGATTACGTCAAGCGGATCTCTGCCATTGTGACCAACAAGATCAATTATTCCCGGGAGGTTCTGAACCTGGATTATTTCCGGTGGCTGAGCAGCGCTCTGGGGATCTCCGAATCCTGATTCCAGAGGACGCCAAACGGGGAAATCCAGGCGCGCCCCCGTCAAAAACAGCGGAAAATACCCCTGAAGGCCACGGCTTTCAGGGGTATCGGCGCTCTGGAGCGACCGTCGGCCGTTCTACTTTCGCCCGCCAATAAAAAAGGGTATCCACAACAAAGCTGTTGTGGATACCAAAGCTGGTGCGGGCATGGGGATTTGAACCCCAACGCATCTCTGCACAAGAACCTAAATCTTGCATGTCTGCCAGTTCCATCATGCCCGCGTATTCGCCTCAGCCGGGGAGTTCCGGCTGAGGCTTATTCTATCATGAACGGGAGGCGTTGTCAATCGGCAGAGAAAGCGTTTGGCATCAGCCCTCCGGCTTGCGCTCCGGGATGGCCTGAAGGATAGTAACCGTCAGCAGCGGGGCGAGGATCATGCCGCCGACCCCCCAGAGCTTGTAGCCCGCGTACAGCGCCATCAGCGTCACCAGAGGATCGAGACCCAGGTGCCGCCCTACCAGCCTTGGCTCCAGCATGGAACGGGTCAGGGAAATCACAGCGTAGATTCCCAAAAGCCCCACCGCCCGGGCGTTGTCGCCCTGCAGAAAGCAGATCAGCGCCCAGGGCATCAGCACGGTGCCGGTGCCCAGTACGGGCAGAGCGTCCACGAAGGACACCGCCAGCGCCCACAGCGGAGCGTAGGCGATCCGCAGCAGCACCAGCCCCAGGGTCAGGATGGAGAAGGTCACGCCCATCAGTTTCAGCTGCGCCAGCAGCCACCCGCCCACGGCGGACTTCATCCGTTTCAGAGACGCGAGCATGGGGCGCAGCTTATCCCCCGGCAGACGGTTTCGCAGCCAGAGCTTGATTTTCGGCAGACGGATGGAAATCAAAAAGGAGGAGATCACGGCGGTGCCCAGGCTCAGGGCACTGTCGGGAATGTGCCCGAGAACGCTCCCGGCCATCCCCAGCACGTAGCGGATGGCCTTGTCCAGCAGGGCGGTTCCGTTGGAGAAAAAGGAGGTCACGTTCTGCTGAAGCAGCCCCTGTATGCCGTCGGGGGTGTGGGAGGCCAGCTCCAGCAGCCAGCCCTGTAGCAGGGAAATGCCGGATTTGGCGGTGTTCTCCAGGTCGGGCAGCACCCGGGCCGCCATCCGCAGCTCCCGGAGCAGAAAGGCGCACAGGAGCATCACCAGCAGAGCCAGAAAACAGAAGGCCATGCCTACGCCGATCCCGGCGCTTACCACCCGGGGAACCCGGCGCCGGTCGAGAAACGCCACCATAGGCTCCGCCGCCAGCGCCAGCAGCGCCCCCAGAACAAAGGGAAAGCACAGGGGCAGCAGGTAACGCGCCGCCAGCCACAGGGTGAAAAATACCACCGCCAGAGACGCGGTTTTTTTGATTCCGGGACGCAAGGGGATTCCTCCTTTCCGCCAAAAGATGGGGGTTGCAATTTCAAAAATGTATGCTACAATACATTGTGTATGAACAAATGTCGCCCTATTACAAACAAATCGAGCCTTTTTAAGGAGGTCGTCAGAGATGTCTGCCCAACCCAAATATTATATTGTGGAGGCGTCCGCCCTGCCGGAAGTGTTCCTGAAGGTGGCGGAGGCCAAGCGCCTGCTGTCCACCGGCGAGGCCTCCACCGTCAATGAAGCCACCCACATGACCGATATTAGCCGCAGCGCCTTCTACAAGTACCGGGACGCGGTGCTGCCCTTCCAGAACATGATGACCGGACGAATCATCACCTTCCAGCTGCTGCTCCACGATGAGCCGGGACTGCTGTCGGAGATCCTGGGGGTGTTTGCCGAGGCCGGCGCCAACATCATCACCATCAACTCCATTGTCCCCACCAACGGCACCGCCATCGTCACCATCTCCGCCGAGACCATCGACCTGAACATCACACTGGAGGAGCTGCTGGGCAAGCTGTCCACCACCCACGGCGTGCTGAAGGCCGACGTGCTGGCGGGCTGAGCCGGCTTTATAAAAGCTGCCGCTGAAGAAGCGGTGGTTTTTTTCTTCGTCACACTTCGCCCATCCCTGACATACGATGGCCTGGGAGGGGTGCGATATGCTCATCGTGCAGAAATATGGAGGAACGTCGATAGCGGATGGGTCGCGCCTGCGCGCCGCGGCCCGCCGGGTCACGGGGCTGGCCCGACAGGGAAACCAGGTGGTTGTCGTGGTTTCCGCTCAGGGAGATATGACCGATATGCTCATTGAAAAAGCCACCCAGATCAACCGCCGGGGCGCTGCCCGGGAGATGGACGCCTACTTAGCCGCCGGGGAGCAGATGTCCGCCGGGCTGATGACCATGGCTGTGGGCGCTCTGGGCTATCCGGCGGTGAGCCTCACCGGCTGGCAGGCGGGAATCCATACCGACGGCGTCCACGGCAATGCCAGGATTTTGTCCATCGACTGTCACCGCATCCGCCAGGAGCTGGCGGCGGGGAAGATCGTGGTGGTGGCGGGGTTTCAGGGCATCGACCCGGAGGGCGACATTACGACCCTGGGCCGGGGCGGCTCGGACACCACGGCGGTTGCCCTGGCCGCCTGGCTGAAGGCCGACCGCTGCCAGATCTTCACCGACGTGGACGGGGTCTATGACCGGGATCCCCGGCTGTACTCCGACGCCACCCGCTTCGGGCGGATCAGCTATGACCATATGCTGGCGCTCATCGAAAACGGCGCTCAGGTGCTTCATGACCGCAGCGTGGAATTTGCCCGGGAATACGGCATTCCCGTGGAGGTGCTCTCCGCCTTCACCGGCGAGCCGGGCACCATTGTAGGGGATTTGGAATCATCCTACCCAAATGGAACGTAAGATATTCCCCGGCAGCAAAAAACAACCCCCATAAAAGGCAGCGGAATTCTGCCCTTTATGGGGGTATTGATTCGATTTATCCTTTGGCAGTATGTAGCGAACCGGGCGGTACCCAATGGCACTGGGATTTCAGGGTAGCGGGCTTGTCACGCATTGCCCTCAGGGGCATCCGGGGCGTCCAGAACCAGCTTGAACGCGCCGTAGGCGCCAGCGTCGTTGCCCAGAGAGGCCAGGGCGAACCGCACCTCGCCGGCGGCGTGGAAAACGTACTTGTGGAAGTAGGGCACGATGCCGTCCAGGAGCATCTGACCGGCCTTGCTTACGCCGCCGCCGATGACCACCACCTCCGGGTCAACGATGGTGCACACGTTTGCCAGGAACTCGCCCATGTAGGCGTAGACCTGATCCAGAATGACAAGAGCCTCCTTGTCGCCGGACTTGCCCGCGTCAAAGACATCCTTGCAGGTGATGCTGTCCAGGCTCCGCAGAGAGCTGGGGGCGTCGGTGCTGTCCAGGTGGTTCTTTGCCAGGCGGACGATGCCGGTGGCGGAGCAGTACTGCTCCACGCAGCCCCGCTTGCCGCAGTTGCAGGGAACGGTCTCCTCCCGGTTGAGAACCAGATGACCGATTTCCGCGCCGGAGCCGTGGGCGCCGTGGAGAAGCTCACCCTCCACCACAATGCCGCCGCCCACACCGGTGCCCAGGGTGACGAATACCATGTTCTCGCAGCCCTGTCCGCCGCCCTTCCAGAATTCGCCCAGAGCGGCGACGTTGGCGTCGTTGCCCGCCTTTACCGGGAAGCCGGTGAGGTCGGACAGCTCCTGGGCGATGTTGAACACGTCCCAGCCCAGGTTGACGCACCGGTTCACCACGCCCTTGGCGTTGACAGGGCCGGGAACGCCGATGCCCAGACCCAATATGTCGGCGGGAGCTACCTTGTTGGCGGTCAAAAACGACCGGACGGACGCGGCGATGTCCGGCAGAATCTGCTTGCCGCCGCCGTCGGTGACGGTGGGAATCTCCCACTTTTGCAGCATATTGCCGGTTTCGTCGAAATAAGCGATCTTGACGGTGGTGCCGCCCAAGTCAATGCCAAAGCCGTATTTCATAATGAAGCCCTCCTGAATGAAGATGGATTATCCTGCCTCCATTATACATATTCCGCAGGAAAATACCAGAGGGAAATGAAAAAAAGTTGCACTATCAGCAGAAAGTGGAAACTTTTCGTGAAGGGGCTTGCGTTTCCCGAGGAATTGCGGTAACATATACATGGTTTACCCGATAACAGAAAGGACGTGCTCCATTATATGATTAAAGTAGACATCTCCAACGTCTGGGGACAGATCACCCTGTCCGACCTGCTGGCGATGGAAAAGGAAGTCGCCGCCGCTCACGCCACTCTGGCCGACGGAACCGGCGCGGGCAACGATTTTCTCGGCTGGCAGAATCTGCCCGTCCGGGAGCCCACTGAGGAGATCACCCGGATTCAGCGCGCCGCGGAGAAAATCCGCAGCGATTCCGACGTGTTCGTGGTCATCGGCATCGGCGGCTCCTACCTCGGCCCCCGAGCCGCCATCGAGCTGCTTCAGGGTCCCAACCACAACATCGGAAAGGGCAAGGGCAATCCCCAGATCTTCTTCGCGGGCAACGGCCTGAGCACCCGTCACTGGAACGAGCTGTGCCGTCTGCTGGAGGGCAAGGACTTCTCCATTGCCATCATCTCCAAGTCCGGCACCACCACCGAGCCTGCCATCGCCACCCGCGCCCTGCGCTGGATGCTGGAGCGGAAGTATGGCACCGACGGCGCCAAGAGCCGTATCTACGCCATCACCGACCCCTGCAAGGGCGCGCTGCGCCAGATGGCGACCGAGGAAGGCTGGGAGACCTTCGTGATCCCGCCGAACGTGGGCGGTCGGTTCTCCGTGCTGACCCCCGTGGGTCTGCTGCCCATGGCGGTTGCGGGCATCGACATTATGGAAATGCTGAACGGTGCTGCCGATGCCAAGCAGAGCTACGATCTGCGCTCCTTTGAAAACCCCGTGTGGCAGTACGCCGCCGTGCGGAACCTGCTGTACCGCAACGGCAAGGCCATGGAGATCTTCGAGAGCTATGAGCCGGGCTTTAAGATGTTCGGCGGCTGGTGGCAGCAGCTGTTCGGCGAGTCCGAGGGTAAGGACGGCAAGGGTCTGTTCCCTGTCACCGCCGAGTTCACCGCCGATCTGCACTCCCTGGGTCAGATGATCCAGCAGGGTCAGCGGAACATATTCGAGACCATGGTTCGCTTCGATCCCCCTGCTGCCAAGTACACCATCGGCTCCGACTGGAAGAACCTGGACGGCCTAAACTATCTGGAGGGCAAGACCCTGGACTTTGTGGACGAGAAGGCGTATCTGGGCACTCTGGCTGCCCATGTGGACGGCGGCGTGCCCGTCATCACCATGGACTGCGGCGAGTTGGACGACCGGAAGGTGGGCGAGCTGTTCTACTTCCTGGAGCTGTCCTGCGGCGTTTCCGCGTACATCCTGGGGGTCAACCCCTTCAACCAGCCCGGCGTGGAGCTGTACAAGCGCAATATGTTCCAGCTCCTGGGCAAGCCCGGCTACGAGAAGTAAACCCTGCCGCTGTCCGTTTGCTCCCTGTCATCGAAAGAGGACAGGGAGCAAACTGGCCTGGGCGGTTTCCCGGGTCTATGCCGCGATCCAATGGGGCAATGCCCACATCGCCTCATTGGGGAAGCCTTTGGCTCCAGGCAGGAAAAACTGTTGCATAATTTCCAAATTAGTGGTTGCAAAATGTCGCGATTGCTGGTAGAATGAACATAAGCCATTATTCTGGCAAGCAAAGGAGGACTTTCCTATGATTCACGTTATTATGGGCCTGAAGGGCTCCGGCAAAACCAAGAAGCTGATTGACAACATCAATGCCGCAGTGGCACAGGCCGACGGCGATGTGGTGTGCATCGAGTACGGCAAGAAGCTGACCTACGACGTTACCTATAAGGTGCGTCTGGTGGACTCCCAGGAGTACGGCATTTCCACTCCCGATATGCTGAAGGGCTTCCTGAGCGGCCTGCACGCCGGTAACTTTGACATTACCCATGTCTTTATCGACAACCTGTACAAGACCATCGGCAAGGACGAGGCTGCCGGTGAAGCGTTTGTTGACTGGTGCGCCAAGTTCGCCGCCGACAACAATATGGACATCACCATGACCATCTCCGCCGATCCCGCCGCTGCCTCTGAAGGTATGAAGAAATACCTGTAATTTCCCGTACATCCGCCCCGCTGCTTTTGGCAGCGGGGCTTTTGCGCGCAACCCCTCTACCAGATACCGCCCTGGCCAACGCCTTACCCGACCCCCAAAATCGGCGGCGGGGGCTTGCGAAATCGTGAGAAGTCTGCTATACTTGTATTTGTGAAAATTTGTGTATTCGGAGGCTACAATGGGCACGGCTACATTACAGGAAAACAAAATGGGCGTCATGCCGGTGGGGCGGCTGCTGGCAAATATGGCGCTGCCCATGATTATTTCCATGCTGGTTCAGGCGCTTTACAACGTGGTGGACAGCATCTACGTCTCTCAGGTGTCGGAAAGCGCGGTGACGGCGCTGTCCCTGGCGTTTCCCATCCAGAATCTGCTCATCGGCTTTGCCGTGGGTGTGGGCGTGGGTGTCAACTCCCTGCTGTCCAAGTCCCTGGGCGAAAAAAACCAGGAGGCCGCCAACCGGGCGGCGGGAAACGGCATGGTGCTGGGCTTCATCGCAATGGTTCTGTTCGTTCTGTTCGGCCTGTTCGGGGCGCGCCCCTACTTCGAGATGCAGTCCCAGAACGCCGAAACCGTGGAGGGCGGAATCTCCTATATCAGCATTTGCTGCGTTTTCAGTATGGGCTGCTTCGTGTCCGTCCTGGGCGAACGGCTGCTGCAATCCACCGGGCGGACGGTGCACACCATGATCACCCAGTCCACCGGCGCGATTATCAACATCATCCTCGATCCCATCCTGATCCACGGCTGGTTCGGCCTGCCCGCCATGGGCATCACCGGCGCGGCGGTGGCAACGGTCATCGGTCAGTGGGTTGCGGGCATTCTGGTGGTGATCTTCAACCTGAAGTTCAACCCCGAGGTGCAGTTCGGAAAGCGGTACTTCCGGCTGGAGGGCAAGACCGTGAGCCAGATCCTCACCGTGGGCGTCCCCTCCATCATCATGAACGGCATCGGCTCGGTGATGTGCTTCGGCATCAACCAGATTTTGCAGGGCTTCGCCGAGACGGCAACCGGCGTGTTCGGCGTGTACTTCAAGCTCCAGAGCTTCTTCTTCATGCCCCTGTTCGGCCTGAACAACGCCACCATCTCCATCATCGCTTATAACTACGGCGCCCGCCGCCCCCAGCGCATTACGAAAACCCTGAAAATTGCCTGCGCAGCGGCGCTGAGCCTGATGATCGCGGGACTGCTGGTGTTCCAGTTCTTCCCGGACGTCCTGCTGGGGCTGTTCAATCCCACCCAGGAATTCCTGGAGATCGGGCGCTCGGCGCTGCGCACCATCAGCTGGAGCTTCCCCATTGCGGCGATCTGCATCGCCCTGGGCGCCAGCTTCCAGGCGCTGGGCAACGGTATGTATTCCACCATCGTCTCTCTGTGCCGCCAGCTGATTGTTCTGCTTCCGGCGGCCTATCTGCTGAGCCTGACGGGGGATGTTCACAAGGTGTGGCTGGCCTTCCCCATCGCGGAGGTCGCCAGCGGCACCGTGACCTTTCTCTGCTTCGCCCGGATCTACCGGCAGAAGATCAAGCCTTTGTTTGCGGCCGAGCCGTAACGAATCAACGGCCGTCCATCGCCGCTGTCCACCCCCGGCAGCGGAATCCCAGACGCTCCCGCGGACTGGCATTTTTGCCGCCGTGGCGTTTGTCCACTGAGAAAACCCAAGGGCAATACCGCATAATGGGGCAAAAGATCTGCTGAAGCCCGCAGTTCCTACCCAGCGGTGCTGCCCGAGAAAGAAAAGGGTATCTGCCATGAAACAAAAACTGCTGCACATTCTGACGCTGAGCCTGTGCGCCCTCCTGCTTTGCACCGCCCTGGGCGGGTGCAAACTTGGCTCCGGGAGAACCACGAAAGAAACCGAGCAGACCACATACGGCATTGATGTCGCCCGCTACCAGGGCACCATCCGCTGGGAGGAGGCTGCGGCCTCCGGCGTGGATTTCGCCATGGTGCGGGTCGGCCTGCGGGGCATGACCACCGGCGAGATCTCCCCGGATCCCAACGCCCGGTACAATCTCCAGGAGGCGTCCAAGTACGGCGTGAAGCTGGGTGTCTACTTCTTCTCCACCGCCGTCTCCCCAGAGGAAGCCGTGGAGGAGGCCAACTGGGTGGCGGACTACATAGCCCAGTATCCCATTACCTATCCCGTGGCATACGACTGCGAGGGCTTTTCCGACCCGGACAGCCGCCAGTACAGCCTGAGCAAGACGGATCGGACGGACATTGCCCTGGCGTTCCTGAAGCAGATCGAGGAGCGGGGCTACGAGGGAATGTTCTACGGCCCCAAAAATGAGCTACAGGACGATACCAGATGGGAAACCAGCCGGATTGAGCAGGATTACAAGATCTGGGTGGCCCAGTTTTCCCCCGGCGTCGACCCGGCGGCCCAGACCTCCAGCTATACGGGAGATCACAGAATGTGGCAGTATTCCATGGAGGGCAGCGTCCCGGGGATTTCCCAGCCGGTGGATCTGAACGTGGCCTATTTCGGCTATGACGGCGTGGAGAAGCCCAAGGACGAAACGCCCCCGGAGGAGGCCTTCCCGGACGTGGAGGCGATGATGGACTTTACCCAGGTCAATGAACAAGTGACCGCCAAGGTGGAGACCAACCTCCGGGACATTCCCAGTCAGGATACCGACAGCACCGTGCTGTACACTCTGAAAAACGGGCAGGTTGCCGCGCGGATCGGGGTGAGCAGCAGCGGATGGTCGAAGGTCATTTTCAACGGGAACACGTATTACGCGGTCAGCAGCTACCTGACCACCGACCTGAATCCCCCGGCAGTGGAGCCGGAGGCGGATGACGGCATCCAGACCGTTTTCACCCCGGTGAACGAAAAAGTCACCGCCAAGGAAGTGGTGAATCTGCGCAAGCTGCCCAGTGTGGAGCACGCGGACGCCACAGTGGTGACCCAGCTGAAAAATGGCGACATCGCCGTGAGAACCGGCATCAACGAGGACGTGGGCTGGTCCCGGGTGGAGTATGACGGGCAGGTATTGTACTGCGTCAGCAGCTACCTGATGCCCGCGGAGTAACCGGCTTGCAGCGCCTGCCCCGGGCGCTTGCATTCCGGCTTTCTGGGGGCGGCGGAAAGACCGCCCCAAAACCGGGGGACTGTGGGAATTGTGCACAAAATTTTTCACAGAAAGACAAGTGTCCGTCATAGATACTACAAAAAACGCAAGATGCCGGAGAAAGTGCTTGCAAAATGCGCCGGGCGTGTTATAATCCAGGTATTCAAAGACAAATGATGGCAATGGAGTCACCTGCTGGAAGCAGCAGTGTGGCTCCATTTTTGTTTGCCGTCCGCTGTTTTTGCAAATTCAGAAGAAACGAGGGGTTCCAAATGAAAACGTTTAAGATGCTGCTTTCTCTGGCTCTGGCCGCCGCGATGCTGACCGGCATGCTGGCTGGCTGCTCTTCCTCTGCCCAGACCTCCGCGGGGGGAAGCGAGACGGTTGCCGCCGCGGCTCCCGCCGGGGAAGAGGATAAGGTGATCCGTGTTGGCGTTGTCTGCGCCATGACCGGCGGCTCCGCCATCTACGGCGAGGGCGCGCAGAACGCTGTGGATATGGCGGTGGAGGAGATCAACGCCAGCGATTCCGAGTATAAGATCGAAATCGTCAACGGCGGCAAGATCGCCGATGACGCCAAGGACGCCAAGCAGGCCATGAACGCCTACAACAAGGTGATGGCTGACGGCCCCGAGGCGCTGGTTGGCAGCTTCTTCTCCTCCGTGACGCTGCCCATGGCAGAGCAGGCCGCCAAGGACGGTATGCTGCTGCTGGCTACCGGCGCCACCAACTCCGCCGTGACATTGAAGGGCGATTCCATTTTCCGTAACTGCTTCATCGATCCCTATCAGGGCAAGATGGCGGCGCTGTTCGTCAAGAGCAAGGGCATTGGCAAGGTTGCCGTGATCTATGCCAAGGACGACGATTACTCCAACGGCCTGAAGGACGCATTTGTTGAAAACTGCGAAGCCAATGGCATTGAGGTCGCCTATGTGGGCGAGTGCATGACCACCGACACTGACTTCAGCTCCCAGAGTGCCCAGGCAGTGGCCTCCGGCGCGGAGTTCCTGTATTATCCCTGCTTCCTGGATACCGTGCCTCTGTTCGTGGGCGCGGCCCGGAACGCCGGCTTCACCGGCATCATCATGGGCGGTGACGGCTGGGACGGCTCCGATACCACCGGCCTGGAGGACAAGTTCGATGGCTGCTACTTCACCAACCACTACTCCAGCGAGGATACCTCTCCCGCCGTTGTGAACTTCGTGGAGAAGTTCACCGCCAAGTATGGCACCGAGAGCCTGAACGCCTGCGCGGCGCTGTACTACGACGCCATGTATATGCTGGTCAAGGCCGCTGAGAACGGCGGCGGCACGGACACCGCCAGCCTGATCGCCGGCATGAAGGGCATGAGCTTCACCGGTGTCGGCGGCGACATCACCCTGGATGCCAACGGCGACGCCATCAAGAGCATCGTGTTCAATACCTACGTGGACGGTCAGGTCAAGTGGAGCGAGACCCTGGACGCCAACGGCAACCTGGTTTCCAGCGCGGAATAAGAAAGATTTGGACTATCGCTTAATCTAAGGAAACTCTGAATCAATTGTCTGCGGCTGAGCGGCGAATCTTTTGCCTTATCCGTTCAGTTCTAAAAACGGGAAATACATACAGTATTCCTCCATTTTTAGAACTTTCGGCTAAGCCAAAATCTTCCGCCGTCAGCTCTTGCCGATAGAATCAGAGCTTCCCTTAAAAGCGCGCGGCAGCCCCCTGTTTTGCTGCCGCGCGCGGCATTTTCGAGGAGGGGGAACGGGATTATGACCGCATCCTTATTTGTCCAGGGCCTGATCAACGGTTTGAACCAGGGCGCCATTTACGCGCTGATCGCACTGGGCTATACCATGGTTTATGGAATTATCCGCATGATTAACTTTGCCCACGGCGATTTTATCATGATCGGCGCGTACACCCTTTTTTACACCATCCCGCTGATGGTCAACGCCGGTATGCCCGCCTGGCTGGCGGTGGTTGTCGCCATTGCCGTGTGCGCCCTGGTGGGCGTGCTGGTGGAGCGGCTGGCCTACCGGCCGGTGCGGAAAGTCGGCCCCATGTCGGCGCTGATCACCGCTTTGGCTATGAGCATTTTCCTGGAGAATCTGGCGATGGTGCTCTTCGGCGCCAAGCCCCACAACGTTCAGGCCATCTTCCAGTTGCCCACCATCATGGTCGGCTCCATCGCGCTGCCTCTAAACGTGCTGCTGACCATTACCATCGGCCTTGTCATCATGCTGGGGATGCAGTTCTTCGTCAAAAAGACCAACCTGGGCAAGGCCATGCGGGCGGTTCCCCAGGATAAGGACGCGTCCACCCTGGTGGGGATCAATGTGGACAGGATCATCACCATCACCTTCGCCATCGGCTCCGGCTTAGCTGCCGTGGCGGCGCTGATGTACTGCTCCACCTATCCCCGGGTCACCAACGACATGGGCTCCATGATGGGCATGAAGGCTTTCATCGCGGCGGTGCTGGGCGGCATCGGCGTGATCCCCGGCGCAATGCTGGGCGGCATCCTGGTGGGCCTCATTGAGATTTTCGTCAAGCTCTTTGCCCCCGGCTGGTACGAGGCGGTTACCTACGCGACGCTGATCGTCATTCTACTGGTAAAGCCCTCCGGCATCCTGGGCAAGAACGCCGGCGAGAAAGTGTAAAGGAGGCGGCTTCCATGGATAAACGACACAAACTCTCCTATCTGCTGAACGCGGTGGGGGTTGCCGCGGTCTTTGCGCTGCTGATGCTCCTGTTCGCCAGCGGCATTTTCGGCACCTCTACGACCTACATCCAGGGCATCTGCACCACCGCCTGCTATACTATCATCATGGTGGCGTCCCTCAACCTGGTGGTGGGCTTCATGGGCGAATTCTCCCTGGGTCACGCGGGCTTCGTCTCCGTGGGCGCCTACGCCTCCGCCATTGTCTCCGGCGCGCTGGCCGGAAAGGGACTGCCTGACGTGGGGCTGTTCCTGGTGGCACTGCTGGCGGGCGGAATCGCGGCGGGGGTTATGGGCGTGCTGGTTGGCATTCCCGCTCTGCGGCTGCGGGGTGACTATCTCGCCATCGTCACCATGGCCTTTGCCGAAATCATCCGGGTCTGCTTCTGCAACTTTTCCATTACCGGCGGCGGCAAGACCATGAGCGGCATCCTCAAGCTGTCCACCTTTCCCCGGGCGTTCTGGGTGATGGTGGTGTGCGTGACCGTTATGTTTCTGTTTGTCCGCAGTAAGTACGGGCGAACCATTCAGGCCATCCGGGAGGACTACATCGCCTCCTCCGCAGCGGGCATCAACGTCACCTTCTATAAGGTGCTCACCTTCGCCATCTCCGCGTTTTTCGCGGGTATCGGCGGCGGTATCTACGCCCACTACATGACCGCCATGATCCCCACCAACTTTAACTTCGCCTACTCCGCGGAGCTGCTGTCCGAGGTCATCATCGGCGGCACCGGGTCGCTCACCGGCTCCATCATCGGCGCGGCCTTCTTAAGCGCCCTACCGGAGGTCATGCGGGAATTCTCCACCTACCGGATGCTGGCGTACTCGGTGGTGCTGATTCTGGTGATGCTGTTCCGTCCGGGCGGAATTTTCGGACGGTGGGAGTTCAGCCTGACGCGGACGCTGGGAGCGCTTCCCCGCCGCAGAAAAGCCAAGGAAGGGGTGTAAGGTATGGCAGAAGAGAAAACCGTTCCAGTACTGAAATGCCAGCACCTGGGCATCCAGTTCGGCGGACTGAAAGCGGTGGACGACTTCAATCTGGAAATCGGTCAGTCCGAGCTGGTGGGTCTCATTGGCCCCAACGGCGCGGGCAAAACCACCGTGTTCAACCTGATTACCGGGGTCTACAAGCCCACGGAAGGCTCCTTCTATCTGGAGGGGCAGCGAATGAACGGAAAAAAGACCCATCAAATCGTCCACGCCGGCATCGCCCGCACCTTCCAGAACATCCGCCTGTTTAAGAAGATGACCGTGATCGAGAACGTGAAGGCAGCCATGCTGCAAAAGCTCTCCTACGGGATGCCCCAGGCCATTTTGCGAACCAAGTCCTATTGGAGTCAGGAGGCAGCCATCACGGAGCGAGCCAAGGAGCTGCTTAAGGTGGTGCATCTGTCCGGCAAGGAGGATCTCCAGGCGGATAATCTGCCCTATGGTCAGCAGCGCCGCCTGGAAATCGCTCGAGCGCTGGCTACGGATATGAAGCTGCTGCTTCTGGACGAGCCGGCGGCGGGTATGAACCCCACGGAGACGGAGGAACTGCTGGAAATCATCGACTACATCCGCCGGGAATTCAAGATCTCCGTGCTGCTCATCGAGCACGACATGAGTCTGGTCATGAAGATCTGCGAGCGGATTCAGGTGCTGGACTTCGGTACCACCATCGCCTCCGGCACCCCCGATGAAATTGCCAACAACCCCAAGGTCATCGAGGCGTACCTGGGCAAGGATAACGAAGAGAAGGAGGCGTGGGAGGATGCTTGAGGTCAAGGATCTGCATGTGAACTATGGGGCGGTGCACGCCCTGAACGGCATCTCTCTGACGGTAAACGACGGGGAGATCGTCTCCCTGATCGGCGCCAACGGCGCGGGCAAGACCACCACCCTGCGCACCATCACGGGTCTGGAAAAGGCGGCTTCCGGCTCCGTCACCTTCGACGGTCACGATCTGACCAAGGTGACCCCCAGCAAGATCATCGGCCTGAAGCTGGCTCACGTCCCCGAGGGACGGCACATCTTCCCCCAGATGACGGTGGAGGAGAACCTGGAGATGGGCGCCTATGCCGACCGCAGCGGCATGGCGGAAACCATGGAGGCCGTGTACGTCCGGTTCCCCCGGCTGAAGGAGCGGCGGCGGCAGCTGGCGGGCACTCTCTCCGGCGGCGAGCAGCAGATGCTGGCGGTGGGTCGCGCCCTGATGGCGAAGCCCAAAATGATTCTGATGGACGAGCCGTCCATGGGTCTGTCTCCCCTGCTGGTGAAGGAGATCTTTCAGATCATCCGGGAAGTCAATCAGCAGGGCATCACGGTGCTGCTGGTAGAACAAAACGCCAAAATGGCTCTGTCCATTTCCGACCGAGCCTATGTGCTGGAAACCGGCTCCATCAGCATCGCCGGAAGCGCCCGGGAGCTGCTGAACGATCCCCGGGTCAAGAAAGCCTATCTGGGGCAGTAAGGAGGCAGAATTATGTCAGAAACTCACTTTGCCATCGCCATTACCCGCACTTGTGGTTCCGGCGGCGGCAGCTATATCGGCAAGAAGCTGGCGCGGGATTACGGCATTGACGTTTACGACCGCAAGCTGCTGCGCCTGGCTGCGGAGGACAGCGGCATCAACGAGAAGGTCTTTGCCAAGGCCGACGAAAATACCCGCAAGACCCTGCTTTACCGGGTCTCCCGCCGGGTGTATGACGGAACCCTCATCCCCCCGGAAAGCGGCAACTTTTTAAGCGACCAGAATCTCTTCAACTACCAATCCAAGGTTCTGCGGGAGCTGCTGGAGTGCGAAAGCTACGTCTGCATCGGACGGGCGGCGGACTTCGTGCTGCGGGACAAGCCCAATGTGCTGTCCGTTTTCCTGGACGCGCCCTACGAGAATCGCATCGCCCGGGAGATGGAGCGGCAGGGCTTGAGCCACTGGGAGGCGTCCCGGTACATCGACCGCCTGGATCGCTACCGGGAGAGCTACTATAAGTACCACACCGGCCGCCAGTGGAAGCGGATCGAAAATTACGATTTATGTCTTGACACGGCTGCCCTGGGGATGGATAATTGTGTGGAGCTTATCAAGAAGGCGGTAGAACTCAAATTTGGAATTAAAGCGCCCACATCGGACGCAGATCTCAACTGAGACAGAATGGAGCGGAGGAAACATGAAAGCACTTGCATATTATGACGGTAAAATCGGCGCCCCGGAGGAACTGACGGTTCCCTTCAACGACCGCGTCCACTTCTTCGGCGACGGCTGCTACGACGCCACGGTGGGCGCCAACGGAAAGGTGTACCTGCTCCAGGATCACCTGGATCGGTTCTATACCAGCGCCAAGCTGCTGGACATCCACATCCCAATGGAAAAGCAGGAGCTGGGCGCGCTGCTGACCCGGCTGCTGGGCATGGTGGACAGCAAAATCAACTTCGTCTACTGGCAGGTGACCCGGGGTGTGGAGGAGCGCAACCATGTCTATTCCAAGGATCTGCCCGGCAAGCTGTGGGTGTATATCCGTCCCCAGCACCTGAACGACCCCGACGTGCCCATCAAGCTCAACGACGAGGAGGACACCCGGTTCTACCACTGCAACATCAAGACTCTGAATCTGCTGCCCAGCGTCATGACCGCCCAGCGGGCAAAGTGCGCGGGCTTCGGAGAGACGGTGTTCCACCGGGGCGACATTGTCACCGAGTGTGCCCATTCCAACGTGTCCGTGCTGAAGGACGGCGTGTTTTACTCCCATCCCAACGATGCATTCATCCTCCGGGGCATCGCCAAGACTCACATGATCCAGGCCTGCTACCGCCTGGGCATTCCGGTGCTGGAAGAGCCCTTCACCTTTGAATTTCTGAAAAACGCGGACGAGATCATCGTGACCTCCTCTTCTAACTTCTGCCTCCACGCCTGCGAACTGAACGGCGAGAAGGTCGGCGGCAAAGACCCCGCTACCCTGACGGCGATCCAGAACGAGGTGCTCCGGGAGTTCTACGATTACACCGGCTGCACCAGCCTCTGGGAGTAAGCGGGATATTGAACGCTGCCCGGTACGGCGCGGAAACAAAACGTTGACGCAAAGGCTCCCCGCCGCCGAAGATTTCTGATAGGATCCCCCTGAAGTAGACCACGGAAGCATCCAAAGTCTATTTTAGGGGGTATTTCTATGGCTAAGTAATGGGGCAGGGAGATCCGGCAAGAGATTTTCACGCAAGTGAAAGTGTGAAAAATGGAAAATACATCCAGCATTCCCACGCTTTTCATACTTTTGCGAAATCTCTCGCCGAACCTCCCTGCACCTTTATGCGGTATTGCTCTCGTTTTTACTGGTTTACTTGACAAGGGTCGGTTCAGTTCTCCGGGCGGTTTTGCATTGGGCGGATCGTTACCAGCTGAGCATATTCCGGAACAGCTCCATGTAGCGTCCGGCGGGAACGTCCCAGCTGAAGTCGGTCTCCATGCCCCGCCGCTGCAGGTCGTGGAAGGCCTCCCGGTTGTGGTTGTACAGGTTCAGGCAGCGCTTCAGAGACGCGTAGAAGTCGTCGGCATTGTAGCTCTGGAAGGTGAAGCCCAGGCCACCCTCGCCGTTCTCGTCGGCGGGAGGCACGGTGTCCTTCAGACCGCCGGTGGCGTGAACCACAGGCACGGTGCCGTAGCGCATGGCGTTCATCTGGCTCAGGCCGCAGGGCTCGGACTTGGAGGGCATCAGGTAGATGTCGCCGCCGGCGTAGATCCGGGCAGCCAGCCCCAGGTTGAAGGTGATCTTCGCGGAGACCTGCTCCGGGAACTGGTTCGCCAGCTCCTTGAAGAAGCTCTCGTACTGGGCTTCGCCGGTGCCGAGGATCAGCAGCTGGGCGTCCTCCTCCCACATGAGCCGCCGGGCAATGTAGCACAGCAGATCCAGTCCCTTGTGACCGGCAAGGCGGGTGACCATGACCATCAGGGGCACGTCAGGCTTCACGGGCAGGCCGACCTCCTTCTGCAGCGCGGCCTTCACGGCGGCTTTGCCCTCCACAAAGGTCTTGGAATTGTAGTGGGCGGGCAGAGCGGGATCGGTCTCCGGGTTGAAGGTGTTCACGTCGATGCCGTTGGTGATGCCGGTGAGCTTCCAGGCGTTGTTCGCCAGAATGCCGTCCAGACCATGGGCATAGTAGGGATACATCAGCTCCCGGGCATAGGTCTCGGAAACGGTGGTCACCAGGTCGGCGGTCTCGATGGCGCCCTTCATCACGTTGACGGAGTTGTTCATGTCCAGAGTGGAGCGGTACTCCCAGGGCAAACCCAGCACATCGTCAAAGAAGCTGGCGTTGGCCCAGCCCTGGTATTCGATGTTGTGGATGGTGTACATACACCGGGTCTGGGGGAACGCACTGTAGTACATGGCCTTCCGGTAGACGGGAATGAGGGCGGTCTGCCAGTCGTTGCACTGGATGATGTCCGGGATGAAGTTCAGGGCGATCATAGCGTCCAGACAGGCTCGGGAGAAGAACGCGAAGCGCTCGCCGTCGTCCATGTCCCCGTAAATCGCGCCGGTGCGGCCGCCAAAATAATACTCGTTGTCCAGGAAGTAGACCTGCACGCCGTCGTTCCGGTTCGTCAGCTTCATAACGCCGCAGTACTGCTGCCGCCAGCCCAGCTGAACCCGGAACTCCGCTGCCTTCTCCACCAGATAGGCGGCGTTGGTCTTGATCTTGTGGTAATAGGGCAGGAACAGAGCGACCTCATTGCCCTCAATGCGGGCCAGAGCGGCGGGCAGGGCCTCCATCACGTCGCCCAGGCCGCCGGACTTTGCGTAGGGAGCGCCCTCGGAGGCGCAGACGGCTATCTTCATACGGTCTCCCCCCGCTTGACAATGATGGGGCTCTTCCGGGTGCCGATGAGCTTGGCGCCCGGCGTGACGGTGACATCCTTATCCAGAATGACATACTTCAGCTCAGCGCCCTCGCCGATGACGGAGTTGTTCATAATGACGCAGTGATCCACGTCGGCGCCCTCGGAAACGCTGACCTCCCGGAACAGCACGCAGCTGTCCACCTTGCCCTCCAGCATACAGCCGTCCGCCACCAGGCAGTCGGAAATGTCGCAGGCCTCGCCATAGTAGGTGGGAACCCGGTCGCGCACCTTGGTGTAGACCGGATGGCAGCCGCCGAACATATCGTGGCGGACATCTCCCTGGATCAGGGACAGGGAATTGTTGAAATACTCCTCGACGGACTCGTTGTACATGGCGACGCCCTCGAAGGGATAGACGTTGACGGAGACCTTGCCCCGCTGCCAGCCGCCCATGACCAGATCCCGGTCCATATGGAACTTGTCCCGGGCGATCATCTCCTTGGTCTGCTGGATGAGCCATTTCTTGCCCACCACGAAGATGTCCATGGAGGCGACGTAATCGCTGGGAGCGGCAAAGTCAACCATCATGTCGCTGACCTCGCCCTTGTCGTCCAGCTTCAGGGCCAGGTCGATCATCTTTTCGCCGTTGCAGACTCCGGCCTTGGTGACCACGGTGACATCCTTTCCACTGTTGACGTGGGCGCTGAGCACCTTGGTCAGGTCAATGTTGGACAAAATGGCGGAGTCGATCATGACCACCAGCTCATCGTCTGCGCCGTATTCCAGAAAATCCATGGCGCTGGACAGGGATTCCAGCTTGCCGCGGTAGCGGTGGACATCGGACTGGGCGTAGGGCGTGAGAAATTCCAGGCCGCCCTCCCCCAGCTCCAGGCCCCACTCCTCACCGTCGCCGATGTGGTTCATCAGGGACTGGTAGTTGTGCCGGGAAATGATGCCCACATGGCGCACACCGGCGCAGGTCAGATTGGACAGCGCCCAGTCCACCTGGCGGTAGCGGCCGCCGAAGGGCAGAGACGCCATGGTGCGCTTATTGGTCAGCTCACCCAGGCTGGCGTCGTTGGTGAAAATAATACCCATTACGTTCATGACGGAATCCTCCTCACAGCATATCACCGGGCTTGAGCACGGCGTTGGGTTCTACCACAGCGCCCTTGGATGTGACGCTGATACTCTTCTTTTCGCCCTCCGCGAAGGAGCCGCCCACCACGGCGTTCCGGCAGACCTTGGAATCCTCGCCCAGGATGGCATGGCGGACGATGGCGCCTGGCTCGATGACCACGCCGGGCATGACCACGCTGTCCTCCACCAGAGCGCCCGCTCCCACGGTGCAGCCGATGGAGATGATGCTGTGGCGGACAGTGCCGTAGACCTCGGAGCCTTCCGCGACGAAGGCGTTGACCACCTTGGCGCCCGCGTCAATGTAAGAGGAGGGCAGGGCGGAGTTCCGGGCGTAGATGGTGGAGCGCTTGCCGCCCCGCAGCTGGAAGGCAGGATTCTTGCCCAGCAGCTCCATGTTGGCTTCCCACAGGGAATCGATGGTGCCCACGTCCTTCCAGTAGCCCTCGAAGGGATAGGCCATCATCTTGTGGCCGGCAGCCAGCAGGCTGGGGATGATGTTCTTGCCGAAGTCGTTGGAAGAGTTGGGGTTCTCCTCATCGGCAATCAGGGCTTCCCGCAGAACCTTCCAGGTGAAGCAGTAGATACCCATGGACGCGTTGGTGGACTTGGGCTTGGCAGGCTTCTCCTCGAACTCGTAGATGGAGTTGTCGGGGTTGGTATTCAGGATGCCAAAGCGGGAGGCCTCCGCCAGGGGCACGCTGCGCACGGCGATGGTGCAGGAGGCGTTGTGCTTCTCATGGTAGGCGACCATGTCGGCATAATCCATCTTGTAGATGTGGTCGCCGGACAGGATCACCACATAGTCGGGGTTAAAGCGGTCTACAAAGTCGATGTTCTGATAGATGGCGTTGGCGGTGCCCTTATACCAGCCGGACTTCTTGTCATGGCGCTCATAGGGAGGCAGCACCTGGGCGCAGGAATGGGTCTTGTTCAGGTTCCAGGGCTGACCATTGCCGATGTACTCATTCAACTCCAGGGGCTGATACTGGGTCAAAATACCCACGGTGTCAATGCCGGAGTTGACGCAGTTGCTCAGGGGAAAGTCGATAATGCGATACTTGCCGCCGAAGGGAACGGCGGGCTTGGCGGTTTTTTCCGTCAGAACCTTCAGACGGCTGCCCTGGCCGCCAGCCAGAAGCATGGCAATTACGCGTTTTTTCTGAAAATACATGGTCACAGCTCCTTATATGAAATGTTGGGTGCCACGCAAAAAGCCGGATGCGCGGGCACACTTTTCCACCTTGATAACATAACATATTTTTCCCGTTTAGGAAAGGGACAAAGTATCTAAAATATCGGGGGCGTTTTCTGCGTTTTGCATAATTGACGACCATGGGGTCGGCTTATCGCTGGGAATTTCGACGGTTTTCAACCGTTTTTCCATCCAAAAAAGCCCCACCCAACGTCCAAATTTGAAGCCACACCGGGGAAAGTGGGCAGCCACATGGTAGCCCTGTTTTTCATGAAAGCGGCAGGAATCCCGGTTTTCGTCGCAGACCAGGGCGTACAGGACGATGTAGCCCTGCCAGGTCAGGAACGTCTCCAAAGCGGTATACAGCGCTCTGCCGATGCCCCGGCCTCTGGCCTCCGGGCGAAGATAGACGGTGGGCTCGGCGCACCAGGCGTAGGCCTCCCGGGTGTAGGGGGTGCTGGCATAGGCGTAGCCCAAAACGACGTTCTCTTCCTCCCAAACCAGCCAGGGAAACTGGGCGGTCACAGCGCGGTAGCGTCGGAGGAATTCCCCCTCCTCCGGCGGGGTGTATTCAAAGGTAGCGGTGGTGTTCAGAACGTAAGGCGCGTAAATGGCAAGCATGGCGCTTACGTCCTCTGGTTCGGCAAAACGAAGCATGGTCGGTATCCTCCTGTGGAAACAAAAAAGGCAAGCTGGAAAATGGCTTGCCTTCTCTGTTGAAAAACGGATATGCTTATCGGCTTAACGCAGCTGTTCGGATAAATTGGAATTTGGCGGCGCAGCCGCCTTGCCTCTCCCTATGGGAGAGGTGGCAAAAATCTTCGATTTTTGACGGAGAGGGTACGCTGTACCGAGATACCCTCTCAGTCACCTGCGGTGACAGCTCTCCCAAAGGGAGAGCCAAGG
>JAQXPK010000007.1 GCA_029100605.1 Bacillota bacterium
TGCATATTCCACAATTTCCCTGTTCCTATTTTGGTCATATTTCCAGCTGTCGCCCGTTGCAAATCTATTTCTGGATTTTTTACCATCTTTCCGTGACACGGACGCCTTTCTTCCCCCTGATACTAATTCTTGATTAAAAGATTTAATCAGCAGCGCAGGGATATTTGTGCAAGGCAAGGCAGAGGAACGCCGCCATACTGTATGTATGGCAAGTGACGATAACGCAGTATTGCGCAAACAGACCAAGCTGATATGAAAGATTTTAATCGAGAATTAGTATGACACGATACGCCGGTGAAAATCGGCAGAACGTTGTCTGTCCCAGACATACCGAACGAAAAAGGCGAACCGTCCGGAGCGGTTCGCCTTATCTGATATGCTTACAGGACGCAGTAGGCCACAGCCATATAGCCCTGCGGCAGCTTGACTACCCCGTCCGCGTCAAAGTGCCAGTGGAGCTTGCCTGCCCACTGCTCCGCCGCGCCGGTAAAGTGCAGCATCACGACGCCCAGGCTCAGCTTGCCGTCGATCTCGGTGTTGAATTCATCGGGGCGGCTGACCAGCACGATCTTGCCGTCATGGATGACAAAGCCGTAGGCCTGGCGGTTTAAGTAGCTGGGAGACAGGGACGCGGCGTAGAACGCCTCCCACAGCATATCGTCGTAGAAGCCGATGTGCTTGTCCACGCCATCCCGGTTGCCCCAGGAATCCAGGAAAACCAGCTCCTCGACGCTGCGCTTCGGGTCAAAATAATGCCGCTTGGCACTGATGTCCACGTTGGACATACTCAGAATGTTGATTCTCAGACGCCGTCTGGCCTTCACGCCATATCCGAAAGCCACAATCGCGCCGACCTTCCGCTCAGATTCCAGCTTCAGCGCCTGCTTGACCCGGTCGCTGTCGGTGAAGGTGAGCCAGCAGGTGCCGAAGTCCATCTCCGTCAGCTTCAGCACCAGATCCTCCATGATGAAGCCGGCGTTCTCCCCTGCCAGCGGGCCGTCCTCGGTCAGCAGCACCAGATACGCAGGCGCGCCCACCAGGAACTGCTCGTAACCCGCCGCGCCCTCCAGCGCCGCTCTCGCGTCGTCGCCAAAGATCCGCAGCTCGGTTTTCAGCCCGGGAACCAGCCGCTTGCAGGACTTGTCGTGGTACGTCTGGATCTCAGCCAGAGCGGAGGCGGGAACCGCCTTATCCGCGAATTCACGGACGGATTTTCTGTTTTGAATCAACGTGCTGTAGTTCATGAATACTCCTCCTTGTCGTATGCACCGTTTTCCTTGCTATCCGCGGCAGGAAATCCCCGCCGCAAATGAGAAAGCACCGGATTGCGTCCCAATTCCGGTGCTCTTGATGGCTGTGCAGGCGGAGCCCAGACCTGACACGCAGGAAATGGGATCCGTTGCGCCGCAGCGCCGGGACGATCCGCCAATTTCAAGACACAGTATAGCGTAAGATGCGCGTTCTGTCAAGATTTTGAAGAAAAAAGCCGCTGGATTTTTGCATATCGACGAAAGGAAAGCCATTCAGAAGAGTTTGCAGCACATCCGATACGCGCCAAAATCCCGCCGCTTCAGCGCACGCAGAAGGGCGCGGTTCCGGCGATCCGTCCAGTCCGCCGGGAAAAGGGTCTGATACAGATGGCAGGTCAGAACGAATGCGCTTTCCTGAATGTCCTCCGGCAGATCGGCAAGCCGGTACTGGTTCAGGCGGAACTGGAGCAGCAGATAGCGCAGATAGGCGTCATCCACCGGAAGCCCCGCCTGGGCATGGGCGTCGATCAGTTCCTCCGTAATATAATAGGTATCAATGGCTTTTGGCTTTCCCTGGGAGGCCTTGACGATGCCGGACTGGTTGATGCGGTAGCCGTAGACCATCTCCGCCGTCACGCTGGCATTGCGCGTCTGGGGAAAGATGAGGTAAGAGAGCAGGGAATCCTCATACCAGTACCCCTCCGGGAAGCAGAGTCTTTGAAACAGGGACGCGCGATAGACCTTCCCCCAGGCATGGCCGTGGAGCACCTCGGAAGGGCTGGCAACGATTTCCGACGTCCGGTAACGGTGCATGACGGTTTTCCGGTCTTCAAAGATATAATACGCGCCGCCCTCCACCAAATCGCTGTCAAATCGGTCGGCGGTACTCAGCAGCGCCTCCACGGCGGTGGGATACAGAATATCGTCGGAATCCACGAACATGACATATCTCCCAAACAGCTCCCGCAGCCCCGCGTTTCGCGCCCCGGACAGTCCCCGGTTTTCCTGATGGATCACCGTCACCCGGCTGTCGGCGGCATATCGGTCGGCAATGGCGGGGGTGGCATCGGTGGAGCCGTCGTCCACAAGAATGACCCGGTAAGTATAGCGGGTCTGCTGTGCCAGCACCGAATCCATGCACGCCGCCAGATAGGCTTCCACATTGTAAGCCGGAATCACGATTTGCAAATCACACTGGGACGGCAGCAGACGATTGTCCGCCTTGGCTGTGCCCGTGGGTTTCGGAGAGCAATGCGTCAGCTTCTCCCGAGCCGTGGAAACGTCCATATCCGTAACCCGCCGAAACAGCGGGGAGGATGCGTTCAGGCAGAACTTCAGCCCGGCTTTGACCGCAGATTTGATTGACATAGCGACCACCTCAGAAAAAGTATACCGTTTCCCGGGCGCAAAGTCAATATCCCGGCCTACGGTTGACTTTTCCCCACCTGTGCGGTAGAATTCTGGCAGAATGGCAAGAAAGAAGGAAGCATTGTGATTGGACTTGGAACCATCCTCAACACCGCCGCGATTCTCGCCGGCGGCCTGTGCGGCGCGCTGTTCGGGCGGTTTTTGAAGGAAAGTGCCCAGGACACCCTGACCAAGGTTTGCGGCGTCAGCACCCTGTTCATTGCCGTCTCCGGAGCAATGGAGGGAATGCTCACCCTGGAAAACGGCAGCCTCTCCAGCGGCGGCGGGCTTCTGATCATCGGCTGTCTCGCCATCGGCGGCGTAATTGGGGAGCTACTGAATATCGAAGGGGCTTTCGAGCGGTTCGGCCAGTGGCTGAAGCTCAAAACCGGCAACGCCAAAGACAGGGAATTCGTCAACGCCTTTGTCACGGCGTCGCTGACGGTGTGCATCGGAGCCATGGCGATCGTAGGCTCCATTCAGGACGGCCTGACGGGGGATTATTCCATACTCGCCACCAAGGCGGTGCTGGATTTGATTATCATTATGGTTATGAGCTCCTCCATGGGCAGGGGCGCGGTGTTCTCCGCGATTCCCGTGGCGGTGCTCCAGGGCACCATGACGGCGCTGGCAGGACTGCTGCGGCCGATTATGACCGAAGCGGCGCTGAACAATCTGTCGCTGGTGGGCAATGTGCTGATTTTCTGCGTGGGCATCAACCTGGTCTGGGGCAAAAAGGTGAAGGTAGCGAACCTGCTGCCTGCCATTGTGCTGGCAGTGGCTGCGGCGTTTGTACATATTTAGGGAGGACGGTTATGGTGAATATTCTGGTATCCGGGCTGGTCAACACCGAGACAACCGTGCGGGTGCGGCAGTTTCCGGTGAATTACTACCCCATCGACTACCCCTTTTTCGGGGTGAATACGGCGGTTTCCGGCGTGGCCTTCAACATTACGAAGGCGCTGAAAACCCTGGGGGATGGGGTGACGCTGCTGAGCATCACGGGACAGGATTTCCCGGCGGCGTATATCCGCAGCGAGCTGGCCTCCGCCGGCATTGACACGCAGGGAATTCAGCCCAAGCTGCGGCAGACGCCAAACTCGGTGGTGCTCTACGACGGAGAGGGAAAACGGCAGATTTACTGCGACCTCAAGGACATTCAGCAGACGGCCTATGACTTTCCGGCGGACATCTGCCGGGACGCTGACATTGTGGCAGCCTGCAATATCGACTTTAACCGCCCCCTGCTCCGTCAGGCGAAGGCCATGGGAAAAATCATCGCCACGGACGTTCACGTCCTTTCCGACATCGCTGACGCATACAACCGGGATTTCATGGAAAGCGCGGATATTCTGTTTCTCAGCGACGAAGCCGTGGGCTGGGACTACAAGGGATTTTTGCGGTCATTGGCGGAAGCCTACGGAAACCGGATCATCGTGATGGGCCGGGGGGACAAGGGCGCGGCCATGTATCTGCGGGAGGAAAACCGGGTGTTTACCCTGCCCGCTGTTCAGGTCGGGCCGGTTGTCAACACCGTGGGCGCGGGGGACGCGCTGTTCAGCGGCTTCCTGCACGCCTTTGCAGCGGGCGCCCACCCGGTGGAGGCTCTGGCTCGGGCGGAGCTGTTTGCCTCGGCAAAAATCCGTGTCAGCGGCGCGGCCAACGGCTTTATCCCGGAGGAGGAACTGGAAGGACTTTTCCGGCAGTACGCCCAGAGCTTCCGGAGAAACATGTAACGAACCGGGCCATAGTGTCCACCCAATGGCGCAACGACCCTAGACCGCCTGTGTACGCATTGTCAGCGGCGACTTGCCGCAAAGAGGGAGAAAAAAACAATGGTCCATCTGCTTTTGGTGATTATTTACTTATCCTTTATCAGCTTGGGGCTGCCGGACGCGCTGCTGGGCGCGGCGTGGCCCAGCATGTGCGTGGATTTTCACGTTCCCGTGTCCTATGCCGGGGGAATCGCGCTGATTATCTCTCTGGGCACTGTGGTTTCCAGCCTGATGAGCGACCGGATGACCAAACGGTTCGGCACCGGAAAGGTCACAGCCTTCAGCGTGGCGTTGACCGCGCTGGCGCTGTTCGGGTTTTCCGTCAGCCGGGCCTACTGGATGCTCTGCCTGTGGGCGATTCCCTACGGCCTGGGCGCGGGCAGCGTGGATGCCAGCCTGAATAACTATGTGGCGCTCCACTATGCCAGCCGCCATATGAGCTGGCTGCACTGCATGTGGGGACTGGGGGCCAGCGTCGGCCCGTATATCATGGGCGCGGCGCTTACCCGTGGCATGGGCTGGAACACCGGGTATCTGGTGATTTCCGTCATTCAGATTGTCCTCACGGCTGCGATTTTCCTGAGCCTGCCCCTGTGGATAAAACGGAAGGACGAGCCGGGCGCCGACGGCGTCCTGGCAAAGCCCCTGACGATGAAGCAGATTTTCGCTATTCCCGGGGCGAAGGAAATTATGCTGGCCTTTTTCTGCTACTGCGCTTTGGAGCAGACGGCGGGTCTGTGGGCCAGCTCCTATCTGGTACTGAAGGACGGGCTGGACCCGGAAACCGCCGCCAGCCTTGCCAGCCTCTTTTACATCGGCATCACCGTAGGGCGGTTCATCAGCGGTTTTGTTACCTACAAGATGAACGACACCAACATGATCCGGCTGGGGCAGGGAATTGTGGTGCTGGGCATCGTCATCATGCTGCTGCCCTTGGGCGCGGGAGCCACCATGGCGGGACTGCTGCTCATCGGTCTTGGCTGCGCTCCCATTTATCCCTGCGTCATTCACTCCACCCCCGCCCACTTCGGCGAGGAGAATTCTCAGGCGCTTATCGGCGTGCAGATGGCCAGCGCCTATGTGGGCATCTGCTGAATGCCGCCGCTGTTCGGTCTGATTGCGAACCACCTGAGCGCCGGGCTGCTGCCGGTGTACCTGGCGGTGATCCACATGGTCATGATCGTCATGTGCGAGCGCCTGAACCGGAAGTACGGGGCATAATGCCAGCGGCCGTTCCCCCACTTGGTTTCGGGAAGGTTTCTCTCAAGCGGATGCGATCCAGCATCCGCTTTTCCT
>JAQXPK010000008.1 GCA_029100605.1 Bacillota bacterium
TGTTAGGATAAATTGGAATTTGTCGTTCCTTCGGAACGATGGCATTCTGCGAATGCCGGGGAAAACGGATTGCCACACCAGCCTGAGGGCTGGTTCGCAATGACATCGTTTTCTGTTTTCCCTCTATCCTTACGCAGTGGAGCATTACAGCGGTATGTCATTGCGAGCCAGTGCGCACACTGGCGTGGCAATCCGTCCCCCGCATTGCGTCGGCCGTAGGCCGATCACGTTAGGTGCACAAATTGGAATTTGGCGTACTGGTGCGGCAGCGCCCTTGGCTCTCCCTTTGGGAGAGCTGTCACCGCAGGTGACTGAGAGGGTATCTCGGTACAGCGTTCCCTCTCCGTCAAAAATCGAAGATTTTTGCCACCTCTCCCATAGGGAGAGGCAAAGTGAAGGGATGCCAGGAAGTCGACGCATGCTGCTCCCAACCAAAAACGAATCGCCGGCCTCCCGAAAGGGAGACCGGCGGTGTCGTATTCTGTCAATCTCTGCGAAGCGCTTCGATGGGGTTGAGATTGGCGGCCTTGTAGGCCGGGAGCATACCGAAAATGACGCCGATGAGGGTGGAGAACACCACCGCCACTACGATTGCCGGGGCGCTGATGGACACGGGAATCTTCATCATGTTGGAGATCAGCTCCGCGAGAATCACGCCGCTGATGACGCCGATGACGCCGCCCATGCTGGTGAGCACGGCGGATTCCGTCAGAAATTGCAGCAAAATCCGCTTCTTTTTCGCGCCGATGGCCTTTTTCAGGCCGATTTCTGCGGTTCGCTCCGTGACGGATACCAGCATGATGTTCATCACACCGATACCGCCCACCAGCAGGGAAATGCTGGCGATCCAGACCAGTTGGGTGTTGGTGGACTGGGACATTTTTTGCAGCTGCTGGGCCTGCTCCAGCATATCCTGGCTGCGGTAGTCAAAGTCCGAATTGTCCGGGTTCACGATCTGCTTTTCCGTCAGCAGATCCGCCGCCGCCTTGCCCGCCGTGGTCATGGCGTCGGTGCTTTTGACCTTGATGGCCACATTCTGAGGCTCGTCGAACTGGAAGGCGGTGGGCCAGACGGTGTCGGGAATGTACAGGCAACCGGAGGAGGTGTCGGCGTAGAGGTAGTAGTCGTTCATGGTGTTGATGGTGGGCGTAAACTCCTCGGACAGCGCCGCCACCCCTACCACGGTGAACACCTCGCCCTTGATCTCAATGGCTTTGCCTACAGGATTCTCCCCGCCGAAGAGATTGGTCACCGTGTTGGTGTCCACCAGCGCCACCTTGCGGAAATGGTCGTAATCCGCCTGAGTAAAGCCCCGTCCGGACTTGATCTGATAGCCATAGACCGACAGATAGTGTTCGTCAATGCCGTAGGTTTCGCCGTTGAATTCCGTATTTTGGTAGAAGACAAAGTTGGAATAGTTCCGGGAGTGGTACAGGGAGACCTCTTCCACACCGTCGATTTCCGCCAGCTCAGAGCGGGTATCCTCCGAAATGACCCGCACGCCGTCGGGAATGGCGCTCCAGCTCATGTCATAGGGGTAGCCTGCCTGGTTAAGCTGCACGGTGACCACGTTGTTGCCCGCGCCGATGAGGTTTTCCTTGATCTGCTCGTTGGTGCCCTGAATGGTGGAGACGATGGTGATGATGGCCGCGATGCCGATGATAATGCCCAGCATGGTCAGCACGCTTCGCATCTTGTGCCCCCAGATGCCCTGGAAGGCAAGCCGGATATTTTCAAGCATGGGATTGCCCTCCTTTCCTATTCATAGAGGCTGCGAAGGTCGCTCTCCACCGTGGAAGCGCCCTCCTTCAGATTCTTGCCATAGGGGAAAGCGATGAGGTCGTCCTCCGTCAGGCCGCTGAGGATTTCGGTATAGCTGCCCCACAGAGATTTCCCGGTGGTTACCTGGCGCTTTTCCAGCTTCCCGTCCGCGCCCCGGACATACACATAGCTGCTTCCGTTCTCCGTCCGGACAAAGGGATTTTCCAGATAGATGCCGTTCTCGCTGGCAGCGGCGGAATACTGAATATTGGCATACTGCCCCGCCTGCAGATCGGCGGACTCATCCACAAATACCGTGAAGGGATAGTACGACGCGTTGGGGTTGCCGGTGCCGTTCCAGCCGTCGCCGCCGGTGGGGAAGTCGCCGATGGCAGTCACCGTACCGGAATATGTCATGCCGGAATTCCAATCGTTGACGGTGACCTCCTGCCCGACAGCCAGATTGTCCTTCGCAAGCTCGCTGATGCTGCCCTCGATGTAGAACCCGCCGCCGCCGGACACCTTCAGAATCGGCTGGTTCTGGAGCTTGGCCTCCTCCTCCGTCAGCACGGACACCACCTTGCCGTCGATCTCGGCATAGACATTGCCGTCGCTCATTTCGGTCTGGGCGATCTTATAATCCGCCTCCGCCATCTTGATGCTGAACTGAAGCTCCTGAATCTTCTTCTCCTGCTCGGCGCGCATTTGCGCCAGCTGGGCGGCGGTGTAGCCGCTGCCGAAGTCGATTTGGGGCATATCCGAATCGTCATAGCTGCCATTTGCCTCCGTCACAACGGTGTGGTCGGGAATGGCAGCATCAAAGAACTGGAACCGGAAGCCGCTGCCCTGCCCATAGACGTGGAGTCCCTGCCAGATCTCCCGATCCCCCAGGGACATATTGCCCTGTGTGACCTTGAACACAACGTAATAGGAGGAAACGGAAACAGCGGGAGCGGGATCCGTGTCGGCGGAGGCGCTGGAGGGCGTCTGCTGCTGGGCATCCGGCGGCGGGCTCTGATCCTCGTTCTGTGTCTGCCCCTCTTCCTTCTCTTCCTCCGTGGTTGACTCCGTAGTAGCCTCCGTGGTTGCCTCTGTGGTCGCTTCCGTCGTTGCCTCCGTCGTTGCCTCGGTTGTCGCTTCCGTCGGCTCCGGGACGTAGTTGAGATTCTGGAACCTCTCCGCCTGGAGGCGAACGGCTTCCAGTACGTTGTCGTCAATGGCGGTGGTGCTGTGCAGCCAGCAGATCAGCGCCGTATCCGGGCTGTGACCGTCGTAGCTCTGGTTGGTGGAGATTCGGTAGGGCTCCGTCAGGGCGGTGCCCAGGTTGGTGTTCTCTTCGCCCCCATCGTCAACGTCCGTGAATTCCGGGATGACCATGGGTTTCATATTCCGGATCTCCGTCAGCTTTTTCCTGGCGTCTTCCAGATCCAGCTTCAGCTTTTCCACCTCCAGCCGTTTGCGCTCCAGCGCCAGGTCAGACAGGGTGGTGTCAAAGCACATCAGTAAATCGCCCTTTTTCACCGTGTCTCCCTCGGCAACCTTGATCTCCGTCACCGTCTGGGTGGAGGAGAGAAACACAGTCTGAATCTTATCGGTGGTCACGGGGCCGTAGCTCTCCTGTGAATCCCCCCAGTATTCCGTCATGCCGATGTAGTTGAAGGGAAACACCTTCACCGGCTCCTTTCCGCCCCGACCCACGCCGAAGCCGATGCCCAGACCGATGGCGGCTACCAACGCCACGGACGTGACGGCAAGGATCACCTTCTTATTCGCTTTGCGCTTCATCCTCGCTGCCTCCCTCCCGGGGCTCAACGTCGGTGCGGAGCTGCCCGTCCAGAATGTGATAGATTTTATCGGCGCATCGGGCGATGGCAGGCTCATGGGTAATCATGATGATGGTCATGCCCTCGCCGCTGAGGCGGCGGAAAATGTCCATGATCTGGTTGCCCGCCTTGGTGTCCAACGCGCCGGTGGGCTCGTCCGCCAGAAGCAGGTCGGGCTTGCCCACCATAGCCCGGGCGATGGCCACCCGCTGGCACTGTCCGCCGGAGAGCTGGTTGGGCAGAAACGCCATTCGCTCCTCCAGTCCCACGGATTTCAGCGCCTCCGCCGCCCGCTCCCGGCGCTCCTTCAGACCCACCCCCGCATACAGCAGGGGCAGCGCCACATTGTCAAGAGCCGTGAGCTTGGGCATCAGATAGAAGCTCTGGAATACGAACCCCAGATGCTTGTTGCGAATTTCCGCCAGGGCGTCGTCGCTCAAATCCCTGAGATTCCGCCCGTCCAGCTCATAGGAGCCGGAGGTGGGCACGTCCAGGCAGCCGATGATATTCATCAGGGTGGTTTTTCCGGAGCCGGAAGGACCCATGATGGCGAGATAGTCCCCTTTTTCCACCGTCAGGTTGACGTTTTTCAGAACCCGAACCGGCTCCTTGCCCTGGACATAGTCCTTGCAGATGTCAGTCAGTTTCAGGATGGCCAATTACTCCACCCCGCCTTCCGTGGGCGCTGCCCCGGTCTGTGCCGTTGTCTCCTCCAGGGGAGCCTCCATGCCTTCCTCCGGCAGAGCATCCATAGGCATATCCATGCCCTCTTCCGGCATGGCATCCATGGGCACCTCCATGCCCTCTTCAGCCATGCCCTCCATGGGCATCTCCATGGGCATCTCGCCGCCCTCCACCGGCAGCTCCTCCTCGGGCATTTCGTGGGTGGTGGGCGCGCCGGTGCGGCACAGTTGTTCGTCGGGGAAGGCGATGTAGTCCTCGGCGGTCAGGCCGTCCAGCACCTCGTAGGTATCCAGCATTTCGTCGTATTCGCCCAGGGTGACGGAGCGCTTTTCCAGCTTGCCCTTCTTCTCCGCCCAGACGTAGGCGGAGCCGTCCTCCTCAAAGCAGAGAAACGCGCTGCTGATGGCGAAATCCGAGCCGTTCCCATCCTCCTCCGTCAGGACTTCCAGGTAGACGTGCTGCCCCAGGATCAGGCCGTCGGTGCTGTCCAGCTCCACATAGAAGGGGTATTTGCTGGAGGCCGACATCTCGTCGGTGGCCATACCGTAGTATTGATCCATATTGCTGCCCTGGGAAGGGTTCTCGTAATCCACCAGGGTGACGGTGCCTGTCCAGGTGGCGGTTTCATCCGTCCGGGAGGTGATTTTGATACGGGTGCCCTCCATGATTCCGCCCCGCTGCAGCTCGCCCAGGGTGCCTTTGACCCGGTAGGAGCCGGCCTGCTGGATGGTGATGTACGCGGCGGGATTGCCGTAGTTATCGGTGCCGCTTTCATTGATGGACTGGACACGCCCCTTCACTGGGGAGACCACGGTGGCGTTTTCCAGGAGGGTCTCGGACTGTTGGATCTCCGTCTGTTTGGCCTTGACCTTCAGCTCCGCTTCCTTCAAATCCACCTGATTCGTCTGAATCTGGATGGTGTATTGCAGCTTCTCCGAGGAACCGACCCGATCCCGATCCCGCTCCAAGTCCTTGATCTGCTGGTTATAGTTGTCGATGGTGGCGTTCAGCTGCTCCAGCTCCAGGCGCTGCTTGTCCAGGGTCAGCTGCAGCTGCTCGGTGTCGTAGGCGAACAGCTCCTGCCCCTCGTCCACATCGTCGCCCTCCTTGACCAGAACCTCCCGGATGGTCTTTTCCGAATCCTTCTTGATCTCCGTCACGTTTTCGGAAACCACCATTCCCGAAAACCGGTCTCCGGGGGCAATGCCGCCCATCCCTACCAGAGTCGCAACGGACTGCACATATACCGCCGTCTCATCCCCGCCGCAGCCCGCCAGGGAGGCGGTCAGGCACAGGCACAGCGCCAAACACAGCCAGGTTCGCAGTTTCATAGTCTTGTCCTCCACAGGTAATGTATTGCATTTTGTAACCCGTATTATACCGGTTTTCCCCCGCGAAATCAACCGACTGACCATTAAGGATTCCTTAAATTAACCGAAAGGTTTGTCGAAACGCCGCGTACCGCAAAAAATGCCCCGCACCTTAGGGCGGTATTCGTAGGACAGTTAAATAGGCAAAAGGCGTGACCAAAGTGGTCACGCCTTTTTCCATAAGAAGATAGCCGCTTTCGCGGCGTAAGGGAGGGGCGCCCCTTGTTCGGAACGCAGTGACGCAAAACACTCCAGACATTCATGTGTCCGGGGTGTTTCGGCTCGCAGTGTGCACATACGGGAATACCCCTTATAGAAGTGCGCTCTTAGTGCCTGTTCGATAAACCAGAATGTATCACTCCTGGAAATAAAACAATTCTTCAAATTTCTTATCCAAGGCGATGCATAATATCAGTGCCAGCTTGGCGGTAGGGTTAAACTGCCCGGTTTCAATTGAGCTGATGGTATTTCTGGATACACCGACCATTTCAGCCAGCTGCGTCTGCGACATACCGGACTGCACCCGTGCTTCTTTCAGCCTGTTCTTCAGTATTAGTTTATCATTCATTTACTTATCCCACCAGTCTGAGAATAAACAATACTGCAAACATGATAAACAACACAGTATAAAGAACCGCAACCCATAATTCGTGCTTACTGTGGAGCTTAATATATTTTACCAGGAACGTCGTAGCCAGAATACTGAAATAAATCATCCAGCTTTCAAAGCTGATTGCGTCCGTAAAAATCACCTGCAGAATTGCCACAATACAGCATACAAGCATCCCGACCTTAGCTGCAATTTTACCGGCAGCAGCCATGACATACTGCTCCATCTCGTCGGGTCCTTTGTTCTCCCGTCTGCTCTTCTCAAGAATATCGTCTTTGTTCATGGTAAAGCCTCCTTGCCAAGTTTTGTTGGTACTATTATAATAGTGCCAAGTATTCTTGTCAATACTTTTTGCCAAGTTTTCTTAGCAAAAAATGATAGTCGGTTCTTTACCGGCAACCTTGTAGAAATATAAGCCGATTTGTTGTTCTGTTCCATGTTGTCACATAACAAGATAAGACGCAAGAACAGCCACCGCAGTTCAAAACTACGGTGGCTGTTAACTGTCTAACGAGCACCCGCACCTTGCGGTGCGGGGCTGGGAAGAGATGGATTACTTTGTCTTCAGGGCTTTGCGCTCGGCTTTGGTCTTGCAGAACCGCTCCAGCTCCGGCACCAGGATGACGCAGATCACCGCCGCGGTAAAGCCGCCGTTGTACAGGCAGTAGCCGCCGTGAAGGTTGGGGACGGAGGTGACCAGGAAATAGTGCATCATCGCCGCCGCCATGCCCCAGAACCAGCCATACTTGCTGGTGATGGGGCTTAATCCGTTGGCGAAGCACAGCCCTACAGCGATGGCCTGGGCGTTGACCGCCATGGCGAAATTGCCGCCTGCCAGCTTGGACAATCCCCCCGCCAGGAAGGAGGCCAGGACGTATCCCAGCATGATGGGCCAGACATTGCCGGGGTGGGAGCCGGAATTGCAGGTCGCCAGCATACAGAAGATGATGCCCAGGGTCACGCCGTTGAAGGACGCGCCGATGAGATTATAGTACGCCAGAATGAACAGGCCGAACACACCTACGTTCATGAGAAACACGTCCGTGCCCAGCTGGGAGGAAAGGGAGGTAACGTGCTCTGGCGCGGTGAGCAATGCCCAATACTGCTTTGGCTTGCAGCCCATAGCCAGTGCCCCTGCGATGCACAGCCCGAACAGGACGCAGCAGAACACATTCACTGTCAGCCGGGAGGCAACTTTCAAAGTCTCCGCAGAGGGAGCGGCGGGCAGATCGATTCCCAGCGTTTTATAGAGGGTAGCGTTGAGGAAGAACGCGAACAGGCACACGGGCACGGCGGCGGAGTACAAGTCGAAGCCCTTGTGAACCTTGGGCGAGTGAGCCAGTCCCGCGGGCAGCAGGAAGCCAATGCAGAAGCCCACCAGCAGCGTCACCGCCAGGCCGGGCAGATTGAATCCCACCACCTCGGCGTGGGGATAGCGCACCAGCAGATCGCTGATCAGCGGCGCGATGCCGGTGGAGAACAGCATGGCATTGACGTTGGCGCTGAATTTCTCCTTTTTCACCAGGCAGTAGACCACCACGCCCAGCACCGTGGGCCAGATGTTCAGGATGTTGATGCCCCAGGAGCTGAACCCCAGGGTCAGGATGAACGCCAGGGTAGAGACGTTATTGGGCGTTGCCCCGCACAGCAGATACAGCCCCAGGCAGCACAGCGCCACCAGTCCCATATTCAGGAAAGTCGCCGCGTAGCCGCCCACCGCAAAATAGTTTGTGGAGATTTTCCCCGGCTGACTGAGGATCTGCCACAAACCGGAGAACATGGAGCTCCGATCCGGCATACACACCGCAGCCACGATAAAGGCGGCGGAGAAGAAGCCGAAAAAGAGCTTCAAGAACGCGCCTTCCCTGAGATTCTTCAATTTTTTCATAAACACACCCCTTTTTGGTTCAAGGAAATTCGGATCGGCAGGGCTTATCATTGCAGCTTATCCGGCAGACGCCAGAATGCTGAATGTGAAATGCGAAATGCAGAATCGAGGAATTTCCTTCGTTAAATTCCCTCTGCAACCCGGCAACAGGACGTTGGCCGCTTAGGCAAAAAGGGCGACCCAGTGTCAAAACTGAATCGCCCAGACGGTCGGCCAATATCCCTCTGCGCTCCCACGCGGTAAACCCGCCGATCCGTCAGTTACGCAGAAGCTGTCACGATTTACCGGCTTACGCTCTTTCGGCAGCCTCCACCACGTGCTTCATCAGCACACTGGTGGTCACGGAGCCAACACCGCCGGGGACGGGAGTGATGGCCTCCACGATGGGCTCCACCTCGTCGAATTTCGCGTCGCCCGCAATGCCGCCCTTGCCGCCCTTGGCGTTGGGCTTGTTCTCGTCCCAGTTGATGGACACATCGATGACCACCTGACCGGGCCGGACGTAGTCCTTGGTCAGGCTGTTCAGGACGCCGGCGGCGGAGACGATAATATCCGCGTTCCGGCAGATCTCGGCGGTATTCACGGTCTTGGTGTGGCAGGTGGTGACAGTGGCGTTCTTGCCCATGAGCATCATGGCGGCGGGCTTGCCCACCACCAGGGAGCGACCGATCACCACCGCGTTCTTGCCCTTGCAGTCGATACCGTAGTAGTCCAGAATCTCCATGCAGGCGGAGGGGGTGCAGGGGGCGAAGCCCAGATCCTTCAGGCCCTCAAACACACCGGCGTTGGACAGATGGGTCATGCAGTCCACGTCCTTCTTGGGGTCGAGACGGTTGCAGATCTCGTTCTGATCCGCTTTCAGGTGCTTGGGCAGGGGCCGGAACATGAGCACACCGTGAATGCTGTCGTCGGCGTTGAGCTGGTCGATGAGCGCCAGCACATCCTCCTTGGTGGCGTCGGCAGGCAGCTCAAACTTCTTGACCTCCACGCCCACCAGTTCGCCGCGCTTGGTCGCGCCCTTCTCGTAGCTGAGGTCGGAAGGATCGGCGCCCACCCGGATGATGCCCAGGGTGGGGACAACGCCCTTTTCCCGCAGCGCGGCGGTACGGGTCTGCAGATTCGCGTTCAGGGCATCGGTAACTTCCTTGCCCAACAGCAGTTTTGCCATAGTATGTTTTCCTCCAAATCAATATCAGATAGTTATTGGCCGAAACCGGCCTTGACCTCGTTGAAGATGTCGTCTGCCATGCCGCAGTATTGGTTCAGCATCCCGTTGGCGCGGCGGTTCATATCCTCCGCCACTTCCCGGTTTTTCAGGCTCTTGGTGTTGATGAACACATTCAGGGACGCGGCCTGAAGGGCGGCCTTGCAGCACACGGCGGCACAGCCCGCGTCGGACACCGCCAGACGGGAGCCCTTGGCGGCAAACACGGCGACGCAGTCCAGAGCCTCGCAGCACAGCTCCATGATGTGCATGGGCACGGCGCAGGCGGTGACGGTGGCCTCCTCCAGGATGGTGTCCCGGTTGGGGTCGTCCTTGGGAATACCGTAGGCCTTTGCCAGAGGCACGAAGCCCTTATCGTCGGCCTCCACCTGATCCAGAAGCTCCTTCTGGAGGGCGTCGCACTTGGCCTTCAGTGCCAGGATCTCGTCCTGCACGTCGGCATATTTTTTCTTGCCCACAGTCAGAGAGCCGACCATATTGCCCAGAGCGGTGCCGATGGCACCCACAAGAGCAGCCGCTCCACCGCCGCCGGGGGCGGGAGCGTCAGAGGCCAGAACCTCCACAAATCTGCGGCAGGATTCCATTGTCATATCCATATGAACATTCTCCTAAAACGAGTTTTGTAGGGCGGAGTCATGACTCCGCCGACACGGTCGGATGATTCCGAAGGCCATCTGTTATTGACCCTGCTCGGCGGGGGCATGACATAAGCCCTGGGGGTGCACGCAATTCGTAAAAAGCACAGGCGGGGGCCGCCTGTGCTTTTTAAGGGTACTACCGATTAGAACAGTCCGGAGATCTTGCCGTTCTCGTCCACGTCGATGCGCTCAGCGGCGGGCACCTTGGGCAGGCCGGGCATGGTCATGATCTCACCGGTCAGAGCAACCAGGAAACCGGCGCCGGCGGAGACCTTCACGTTGCGCACGGTGATGGTAAAGCCTCTGGGCGCGCCCAGCTTGGTCTGGTCGTCGCTGAAGGAGTACTGGGTCTTTGCCATGCAGATGGGCATATGATCGTAGCCCAGATCGGTCAGGGTCTTGATCTGCTTCTCGGCATTGGCGGTGAAGTTCACGCCGTCGGCATGGTAAATCTTCTTGGCGATGGCCTCGATCTTCTCCTTGATGCTGCAATCCAGTTCGTAAGCGAAGGTGAAGTCGTTGGGCTGCTCGCACAGGCGGATGACTTCCTTAGCCAGCTCTACGCCGCCTTCGCCGCCCTTGGCCCAGACCTCGGACAGGGCAACATTGACGCCCAGCTCCTTGCACTTCTTCTCGATGAGCTTCAGCTCGGCCTCGGTGTCGGTGGGGAAGCGGTTGATGGCAACCACGCAAGGCAGCTTATAAACCTGGGTAATGTTGGAAACGTGCTGCAGCAGGTTGGGCAGGCCCTTCTCCAGAGCCTCCAGGTTCTCCTTGCCGGTCTCAGCCTTGGGCACGCCGCCATTGTACTTGAGGGCGCGGGCAGTGGCAACCAGAACCACGCAGGAGGGCTTCAGGCCAGCCATGCGGCACTTGATGTCCAGGAACTTCTCAGCGCCCAGGTCCGCGCCGAAGCCAGCCTCGGTGATGGCGTAGTCACCCAGCTTCAGAGCGATCTTGGTGGCGGTGACGGAGTTGCAGCCGTGGGCGATGTTGGCGAAGGGGCCGCCATGGACAAAGGCGGGGGTGTGCTCCAGGGTCTGCACCAGGTTGGGCTTCAGAGCGTCCTTCAGCAGAGCGGCCATAGCGCCCTGAGCGTGGAGGTCGCCGGCAGTGACGGGCTTGCCAGCGTATGTATAGCCGACCACCAGGCGGGACAGTCTCTCCTTCAGGTCGGTGATGTCGGAGGCCAGGCACAGAACCGCCATGATCTCGGAAGCCACGGTGATGTCGTAGCCGTCCTCACGGGGCGTACCGTTGACCTTGCCGCCCAGGCCGTCCACCACGAACCGCAGCTGACGGTCGTTCATATCGACGCAGCGGCGCCAGGTAATCTGACGGGGGTCGATACCCAGAGCGTTGCCCTGGTAAATATGGTTGTCGAGCATCGCAGCCAGCAGGTTGTTGGCGGCGCCGATGGCGTGGAAGTCACCGGTAAAGTGCAGGTTGATGTCCTCCATGGGGACGACCTGAGCGTAGCCGCCGCCGGCAGCGCCGCCCTTGACGCCGAACACGGGGCCCAGAGAAGGCTCACGCAGAGCGACCATGACGTTCTTGCCGATGCGGCGCATGGCGTCAGCCAGGCCGACGGTGGTCGTGGTCTTGCCCTCACCGGCGGGGGTGGGGTTGATGGCGGTGACCAGCACCAGCTTGCCGTTGGGCTTGTCCGCCATGTCCTTCAGAATGTTGTAGTCAACCTTTGCCTTGTAGTTGCCGTACTGCTCCAGATACTTCTCATCCACGCCCGCGGTCTTGGCGATCTCGCGGATGTGCAGCATCGGGGTTTCCTGTGCGATTTCGATGTCAGATTTGAATCCCATGTTAATACACTCCTTGTAATTTGTTGGTGCCTACCGTTTTGTGAGGATCGGCCCATACAGGATTTATGCAGCTGCCGTTGCAATGGCTCACTGCACATGATTCATTCGGTACTTAAGTACCGAAACAAGAATACCACGTTCCTGTGGAAATGTCAATATCTGTCTGCCAGTTTTTCCAGAGATTTCTGTGAATTTTTCACAGTCTCCCGGCGGGGAAAATGAAGGCAGCACCACACAATGGGGACTGCGATCTTCGGTGGATCTTTTGCCCCATTATGCGGTATTGCCTTAAGCAAAACCCCGGACGGTCGTCCGGGGTTTTCATTCAGGCGATGCGCACCGCAGCCACCACCAGGCGACCGTTGGTCAGCGTGTATTCGCAGGTAGACAGGCAGATGATCTTATCGCCGTATTTGGGGGTAATTCCGGTGTCGTAGAACGCCAGCTGCTTGCAGGTGGAGACGAACTCGTTGAAATCGGCCTCATCCTCCGCGTCCACAAACTGGTGATAGGAAAAGCCCTTGCCCAGGCTGGCGGAGGTCTTGAACACCGAGAAGATCTTATAGACGTGGCGCTCCTTCAGGGTGTCGAAGAAGATCAGGCTGTTATAGTCCCAGGTTTCCTTATTCGCGTAGGCCATCAGCCCGTGGAACATACTGCCGTCGGCCATATTGTGACCGTAAATGGTAATATTGTCGCTGGGCTTTTCCAAGTCGCACTCTTCCCGGGCGTAGATGCAGCCCCTGGCGCTGTCCTGCTTGTCAAAATTGCGCTTGAGGTAGAAGTCCTTGTTGTCCGTGGAGGTCTGCATAACGGGATAGTCCACCTTGGTGCCCTCAATCTTGATCCACCCCACCATGTCCGGGTTCATCTCATGCAGCTCGGCGTAATCCTCCAGGATACCGCCCTCCACGGTGGGATCGGTTTCCACTTCAAAGCCGGGCTTCGTTGTCTGGGTGGTGGGTGCCTCGGTGGCGACGGACGACGGCGTTGTGGGGGCGGAGGTCTGCGCCTGATTCTTGATGTCCGCCAGATCGTCGTACAGATCCGCCTCCTTCTTCCCGTCCAGCAGATACTTGCCGACCATGAACGCGCTGACGCAGAAGACGATGACCAAAGCCACGATGACAACTATGTAAATCCTTTTCTTCATGGAAAATACCTCCTCTGTGATTGCTGTTATTATAGTCCTCCCCCCGCGTACTGTCAAGATTGCCGAACAGCGGGGTTTGCGGGGATATTATATAAGAATCCATTAAGATTTGCTTAAGACAGCACCGGGCAATGGGAGCTGCCCAAGATTTTTCTCCGATGCCGTCCCTCCCCGCGTGGTATCCCGGCAGCCATCGAAACAAAGAAAGCCCCGTGGGAGCGAATCCTCCCACAGGGCTGGTTTCTCTTTCGCCGGAACCGCAAATGTCAGTAGGCGGGGCTGACCTTCGGGCGGCTCTGGCAGACGCAGCAGCGGGTGTCCGCCGCCTTCCGGGCGCGACGGATCTTTCCGAACCGGAACTTTGTCCGGATGCAGAAGACGGGATCCCGCAGTTCCGGGATGCCGGCATCCTCCGCCAGGATTCTCGGCATCCGTGCCTCGCTGCTGTAAAGCTGGTAATTCATAAGATACATCATAATTGTAACTCCTCTCTCCCCGCATTTTCCGGGGCTGCGTGTGATTTACGTTCTGGCAGTATCATACCGGAAAACAGCGGCGATTGCTAGATGCATTCTTGCCCGAATTTCTCCTTATATTGATATTTCCGTTATTCCGATTTGCGGATATTTGAAAATAATTTGGCTTCTTTTCCTGATACTGAAATATATTTTGTCGATATTGACATCCCGGAAAAGACGATATTGATATTTTCCAAATGCCGTGGTATTCTGATCTTACTTTGAGAGGAGGGTTTTTATGGCGCAGATATTGGATTACTCTTCCGTCTGGCATGAGGTTGTGGAGGAGGTGGATCATCTTCCGGTCTATTTTAGCAGTCCCGGGCGCAACGCCGGCTGCACCCAGGGTCACTGTCACCGCACCGACGACTTAACCATTCCCGCCCACTGGCATGAATATGTGGAATTTCTGTGGCTGCGGGAGGGCCGCATGACCGCCGTGGTTCAGGCTGACACCTACGAGCTTGCACCGGGGGATCTGCTCACCATTAACAGCGGCGAGCTGCACATGACGAAAATCAGCAGCCGCACCGCTTACTGTCCCTATGTGCTGATCCAGGTATCCTTCCAGCGGCTCCGGGAGTACCTCCCCAATCTGGAGCGGCTCCGGTTTACCACCTGTCTGCGCAAAGCGGAAATCGACGAAACGCCGGGACTGTCCCAGGCCCTTTGTGCCATGCAGCAGCTGTTTGAGGAAAACGCCGACGGCTATCAGCTGCTGTTCACCGCCCGGTTCTTTGAATTTCTCCACAGCATGTACCGGCACCACGCCGCTCTGGCCCTGCCGGAGGCGGAAAACGCCACGGTTCGAGACCTGAATCGGGTGATGGAGGTGGTCGGGTGGACCCAGGCTCACTACCAGCAGCCCCTGTCCCTGGACGATGCCGCGGCGCATATTGGGATTTCCAAGGAATATTTCTGCCGAATCTTCAAAAAGTACACGGGGCAGACCTATCTGGATTACCTGTGCATGATCCGCACCACTCACTTTTACGACGCGCTTCAGACCAGCGACGAAAGCATCCCCGCGCTGATGGAGCGCAGCGGCCTGACCAATTACAAAACCTTCCTGCGCACCTTCCGCGCCCTGTACGGAACCACCCCGCAAAAGGCCCGGCTCCACGCGCAATAACCGACGCCCGACCAGGGAACCTTTGAGCAAAGAGGTTCCGGGCAGCACCGCAGAATGGGGCAAAAGATCGGCCGAAGCCCGCAGCCCCCATTGTGCGGTGTTGCCCTAGGAAACACTGACCGATTTGCGCATGGCGCCGATGGCGCCTTTTTCCAGGCGGGAGACCTGGGCCTGGGAGATGCCCAGGGCGGAGGCCACCTCCATTTGGGTTTTCCCGTCGTAGAACCGCAGAGAAAGGATCTGCTTTTCCCGGTCATTCAGAGCGCGAAAGGCGTTTTGCAGGGTGATGTGCTCCATCCAGCCATCCTCGGTGTTTTTGGTGTCCCGCACCTGATCCATTACCGTCAGCGGGTCGCCGCCGTCGGAGTACACCGGATCGTAAAGGCTCACCGGGGCGCACACCGCGTCCAGCGCCTGGCTGACCTCCTCCAGAGGAAGCGCCAATTCTTTGGCGATCTCCTCCAGGGTGGGTTCCCGACCCAGGCGGGTGGTCAGCGCTTCCTTGCACTGCAGCACCCGGTAGGCCACGTCCCGGATGGAGCGGGAGACCCGGATGGCGCTGTTGTCCCGCAGATACCGCCGCACCTCCCCGGCGATCATGGGCACGCCGTAGGTGGAAAACCGCACCTGCTTGTCCGGGTCGAAGTTGGAGATGGCCTTGATGAGGCCGATGCACCCCACCTGGAACAGATCGTCTGGGTTCTCCCCCCGCTTGTCAAAGCGCTGGATGACGGACAGCACCAGCCGAAGATTTCCCTCAATGAGCTTTTCCCGGGCGCGTTCATCCCCCGCCCGGGCCAGACGGAGCAGGGTGTCCATCTCCGTCTGGGACAGTACCCGAAGTCTGGATGTGTTCACGCCGCAGATTTCTACTTTTCCCTGCATGGCAGCCTCCTGGAAATGGAAATCGAAAATGGGAACGGATGGTTCCCCTTCCTTCCCAGTATTCCCCGAAGGCGGCAGATGATACCGCAAACCGATTTTGTCGGTTTTCACAAAATTTTTTGCCGTGGCTTCCGGCAGCCCAGGCTTTCGACATCATTTTTTTACAAGTTATCAACTTTTTCCCATGGTTTTTCCGGTAAAAGTTTCCTTCCCGCGGTAACGTAACACGGCGGCTTTTCCTCCCCGTTTGCCCTCCCGGAGCTGGTTATCCACCGATTTTCACAGGGTGACGACGCGGTAGAAAGGGTCGGGATACCTGTTGATAACTCAGAGTTTTCCACAATCTCCACAGGTTTTTCCACAGGACTTTTCCACAGACGGACGGCTCTGTGGAAAAGCGCCCCCGGTTCACATAAAAGAAACCGACGCTCTTCGACGGATTTCCCACTTTTTTGCGGGTCGTGTTTTTTACCATGGCAGATTCTTTGTGCAAAAATTCGGACTTGACAAGTTGGCGCCTTTCCCCGGGCGCGGTGGGCAGAAATGTCCCGCTCTTCAAAAAATTTTGAAAAAAGGGTTGATTTTATCGCCGGGAGGCGTTATAATGCCTATCTGTATGGAAAACGAGCAGAAGGAGGTGGAATCCATGCCCAACATCAAGTCCTCTAAGAAGGATGTCATTTCTTCCAAGATCGCTTACGAGAAGAACAAGGCTGACAAGTCCGAGCTGAAGACCAACCTAAAGAAGTTCGACGCCGCTCTGGTGTCCGGCGACAAGGCCAGCGCCGAAGCCGCCTACAAGACCGCCGTCAAGGCCGTCGATCAGGCTGTGAACAAGGGTCTTCTGCACAAGAACAACGCTGCCCGGAAGAAGAGCAGCATGACCCTGAAGCTGAACAAGCTGGCCTGATTTCTCTGAAAATATCTCCTTCCGAGCAGCGCTTGGAGGGAGTTTTTTCATTCTATCGACAAAAAGGGAAACGGTTTTTCCGGAGGTGAACGCCATGGCAAAATTGTCCGACCCCGTCACGATTCTGAAGGGTGTGGGGCAGGTGCGGGCAAAGCAGCTTGCCCAGCTGAATATTTTGACACTGGGCGATCTGATCTGCCATTTTCCCAGAGGGTATGAAGACCGCACCAAGCTGGTGCCCATTGAGAAGCTGGAGGTGGACACCCCCGCCTGCTTCAAGGCCATGGTGATGAACACCCCCAGAACCAGCCATGTCCGTAAGGGTCTGGATCTGACCAAGGTTCAGGTGGCGGATTCCACCGCACGGCTGAACCTGACCTTTTTCAACAACCGCTTTGCCGCCGAGCAGCTGCAATACGGGAAGGAATACATCTTCTACGGAGCGCCCAGCGGGGATTTCGTGGGCTACAGCATGACAAACCCCGTTTTTGAAGCCGTGGATTCCCAGCCGGTGACCACCCGGCGGGTGCTGCCCATCTACCCGCTGACTGCGGGGCTGACCAACGCCGCTTTGCTTCGGCTGATCCGGCAGGCGCTGGCGGTGTGCGACCCGCCGGCGGAGATCCTCCCGGAGCCGGTACGGCGGAAGTACGGCCTTCTCCCGGCTCAGCGGGCGTATTTCGCCATCCACGAGCCGAACTCCATGGCGGAGGCGGAGCTGGCGAAAAAGCGGATGATCTTCGAGGAATTCTTCGTCTTTTCTGCGGGACTGTCTCTGATGCGGGCCGCCCGGGCGGAAAAAAAGGCGGAGCCTTACCGGAATTTCGATCTGCGCCCCTTCTATGCCAGCCTGCCCTTCACCCTCACTGGCGCTCAGCAGCGCGCCATTTCGGACATTTTGCAGGACTTTCGCCGGGGCGCGCCCATGAACCGGCTGGTGCAGGGAGACGTGGGCAGCGGCAAGACCATGGTGGCGGCGGCCGCCGCCTACTGCGCCGCCGGAAACCATAAGCAGACCGCTTTGATGGCCCCAACCGAAATCCTGGCGGAGCAGCATTTCGCGTCCTTAAACTCCCTGTTCGCCCCCCTGGGCATCTGCGTAGCCCTGCTCACCGGCTCCATGACGGCAAAGCAGAAAGAAAATACCCGGGAGCGCATCGCCGCCGGGGAGGCTCAGGTGGTGGTGGGCACCCACGCTCTTCTGTCGGACGCCACCCGGTTCTGTGACCTGGGTCTGGTCATCACCGACGAGCAGCACCGCTTCGGGGTGGGGCAGCGGAGCAGGCTCTCCGCCAAGGGGGACGATCCCCACCTGCTGGTGATGTCGGCTACCCCCATCCCCCGGACGCTGGCGCTGATTCTGTACGGGGATCTGGACGTATCGGTGCTGGACGAGCTGCCCCCGGGGCGGGAGCCTGTGGATACCTTCCTGGTGGGCGAGAGCTACCGCCCCCGGATCAACGCCTTTATCCGCAAGCAGGTGCAGGAAGGCCATCAGTGCTTTGTGGTCTGCCCGGCAGTGGAGGAAAATGAGGAGCTGGGGGTCAAGGCGGCCTCCGTATGGGCGGAAACCTTGCAGCAGACGGTATTCCCCGATCTGCGCATTGCCCTGCTCCACGGGCAGATGAAAGGCGCCCAGAAGGAGGCCGCCATGGCGGCCTTCGCCCGGGGGGAAGCGGACGTGATGGTGGCAACCACGGTGATCGAAGTGGGCGTGGACGTGCCCAACGCCACGCTGATGGTGATCGAGGACGCCGACCGGTTCGGCCTGAGCCAGCTCCATCAGCTCCGGGGCCGAGTGGGCCGGGGGAAAGCGAAGAGCTACTGCATCCTCACCACCCACAACCGCAATCCGGAGACCATTCAGCGGCTGAAAGCCCTTTGCAAAACCACTGACGGCTTCCAAATCGCCGAGGAGGACTTGCGCCTCCGGGGCCCCGGAGATTTCTTCGGCTCCCGCCAGTCCGGCCTGCCCGCCTTCCGGGTGGCGGATCTGAACTGCGATCTTGCCACCATGAAAGATGCCCAGCAGGCCTCCGCTGACTGGATCGACGCCTACGGCACGTCGGGCACCCCCGAGGCCACGGCTCTACGGGAGCGAATCGGCGAGCTGTTTACCCGCTCTCAGGGAACCATGAATTGATGCGTCAGGCGAATCCGGCACGCGCACATAAAGAGGGAGGCAGCGATCTTCGCTGCCTCCCTCTTTTACGCTTTTTCCATGACCCATAGGTTCCGGATCTGGCCTTCCAGCTGCTCGTAGCTCCACAGCTGGTCGGAATTGACCGTGCTGTTGGGGTCGTTGACCTGGAAGCCCCCGTCTACGGTGCCCCGCAGAACGATGTAGTGTCCCGTGGTGGTAAAGTCCCCCGGGCCCATGGCGCAGATGATGGGCTTTCCCGCCTCCAGAGCATCCACCATCTTTTTCTTCACCAGGGGGATCTCCGTGGCCTTCAGCCCCAGTTTTTCACTGCCCTCGCTGATGAGGGTCCAGGACGAGCCGTAACCGGCGGCGTAGTAGCCGTTCTCCTCGGCAAATTGGGCAATCTGGCGGGGATTCATGTTTTCGTCGCCGGTGAGATAATAGCCCACCATGGCAAGGCAGGTCGGGCCGCAGCCGGTCAACGCAAGGAAATCCTTGCCGTATTTTTCATAGCCCCACATGGGATTCCATTGCAGAAACAGGGGCACGCTCTGGCAGTCCGCATAGGCGCTGAGGTCGATTTCCGTTTTCTCCCGGAAGGGGTAATTCAGGACGAAATCCTTCGTCTCCGGATTGCGCCCGTACAGGTCGATCAGGCTTTGGGGATATTCGCCGTAGGAAATGCCCTTTTCCTCCGCGAACGCCTTGACGGTTTTCTCCGCTTCGGTACGCTCGCCGTGGTAGAAGGCAATGTCCCGGTAGAGGTTGTAGGCCGGCTTGACGCCCAGCAGCGCCGCCGCCAGCAGAACCAGCACCGCAACGGTGATCAAAATTCCCCGTTTTGCTTTCATGGTCACTCACATCCTTTGACTGCCCCATTATACCACAGCTTTTTTAGGAAGTCCTTTCGGGAAGGTTAAGATTTCCTTATTTTTCTATGTGCTTATCGTTTTTACCCAACTGACCGGCAAATTGGAATTTGTGCACCTAACGTGATCGGCCTACGGCCGATGCAA
>JAQXPK010000009.1 GCA_029100605.1 Bacillota bacterium
CATTTCTCGCCGCCGTTGGCGGCCTGCGCGATCAGCGCAGGATAAAATGGTATGAACCATTTTATCGAGAAATAGCATGATTCCCTGCCCTCCCCGTTTACGAAGGGGGCAGGAAAGTGAGGATCTGCCCTTATCATACTCCCAAATCGCCGCGTTTGCAAGCACAACCTGACCGTTCATAAATTGGGGCGGAAGTCTTTACAATTTGTTCACTTGAAAGCCGGGATTTGCGCTATAATAGGAGGAAAAAGGAAAGAAGAAAGGAAGGACTACCCATGGCTGTTTCTGTTCTGATCGTGGAGGACGACCGCAACATTGCGGAGCTTCTGCAGATGTACCTGGAAAAAGAGGGCTACGCCGTCACCGTTGCCGCCGACGGCGGTCAGGGACTGGCAAAGTTCCGGGCCATCAAGCCGGATCTGGTGCTGCTGGACGTGATGATGCCGGTGATGGACGGCTGGGCGGTGTGCAAGGCCATCCGGGCCGAGGCTCAGACCCCCATCATCATGCTCACCGCCAAGGGCGACACCGATTCCAAGGTGATGGGTCTGAAGACCGGCGCCGACGACTATATCACCAAGCCCTTCGAGATGAAGGAGGTCTTGGCTCGGATCGAGGCGGTGCTCCGCCGCACCTCCGGCGTCGCCACGGAGAAGAAAGCCCGCCGGCTGGTATTCGACAAGCTGGTCATTGACATGGACGCCTTTGAGCTCACCGTGGACGGCAAAAAGGTGGACACGCCTCCCAAGGAGATGGAGCTTCTGTACTATCTGGCCTCCTCCCCCAACCGGGTTTACACCCGCAACCAGCTGCTGGACGAGGTGTGGGGCTTCGACTATTTCGGCGATTCCCGCACCGTGGATGTCCACGTCAAGCGTCTGCGGGAAAAGCTGGAGGGCGTCAGCGACCAGTGGAGTCTGAAAACCGTGTGGGGCGTGGGTTATAAGTTCGAGGTGCTGTAAGGATGAAGAGCACCTTCAGCCGCAGCTTCTGTATCACCGCCGCGATTCTGCTGATTGCCATGATCATTCTGGGCGCGTCCTTTCAGCTGCAGGTCAATCAATATCTGACAAATCAGACCGTTTCCGATCTGCAGCAGAACGCCGACGCCATTGCCAACCTGGCCGCCGCCTATTCCAGCAACGGCGGGCTGTCCAACCGGGATTTCCAGCTGAATCTCATTATCGCCTCCCAGGTATCCGGGGCGGACGCGGTGGTCTGCGACGGCGATGGGAACGTGGTGCTCTGCTCCGACGCTCCCTCCGGCTGTGAGCACCAGGGTCTGCAGCTGAACCGGGAGTATCTGCAAAAAGTCATCAGCAACGGCGGGGACACTGCCACCGGGATCATCAAAGGACTGTACACCGACCGGCGATACGTGGTGTCCGAGCCGATTCTCAGCGGCGAAGAGGTGAGCGGCATCGTTCTGGTGTCCACCCCCACCATCGCCACTACCCAGATCATGAACCGGATCTCCAACATCTTCCTCACCGCCGCGCTGTTCGTGGTGCTGATCTCGGTGCTGGCGGTGACCGCCTTTGCCCGGCGGGAGAGCAAGCCCCTGAAGGACATGGCCAAAACCGCCACCGCCTTCGGCCACGGGGATCTGGAAGCCCGGGTAAAGCTGGAGGACGACTACTCCGAGGAAATGGAGGAGCTGGCTGTGGCCTTCAACAACATGGCCATCTCCCTGCAAAAGAGCGAATATCAGCGGCAGGAATTCGTCGCCAACGTGTCCCACGAGCTGAAAACCCCCATGACCACCATCTCCGGCTATATTGACGGCATTCTCGACGGCACCATCCCCCCGGAAAAGCAGGCGCACTACCTGCGCATCGTCTCCGACGAGACCAAGCGCTTAAGCCGCCTGGTGCGCAGTATGCTGGACATCTCCCAGCTGCAAAAGGAGGAGGGCATTCCGGAGGAGAAGAAGATGCACTTCGACCTGGAGGACTGCGCCGGGCAGGTGCTGATCACCTTCGAGAAGAAAATCAACGACAAGCATATCAATGTGAACGTGGACATGCCGGAGCACCCGGTGTACACCATGGCGAACCCGGACTACATTACCCAGGTGATCTACAATCTCATCGACAACGCCGTGAAGTTCTGCCCCGAGGGGGGCAATCTGGGGCTGACCATCAAGGAAGGCGGCAGCAAGGCCTACGTTTCCATCTCCAACGACGGCGAGACTATCCCCCCGGAGGAGCTGCCCCTGGTATTCGACCGGTTCCACAAGCTGGACAAGTCCCGCTCTCAGAACCGGGACGGCTGGGGTCTGGGACTGTACATCGTCAAGACCATCGTGTGCAGCCACGGCGAGGACATCTCCGTCAGCTCCAAGGACGGAAAAACGGAGTTCACCTTCACCATGCCCCTGGTCAACTAGCGGCGGCGGGGTGCCCCCGCGGGCAATGCGTGCCCAGGTGGTCTATCATCGTCACGCCATTGGGTACGGCTCGGTTCGTTACAGGGCGAAAAGATAACTTGGCGGCGCAGCCGCCTTGCCTCTCCCCATGGGAGAGGTGGCAAAAATCTTCGATTTTTGACGGAGAGGGTACGCTGTACCGAGATACCCTCTCAGTCACCTGCGGTGACAGCTCTCCCAAAGGGAGAGCCAAGGGTGTTGCCGCACCAATACGCCAAATTCCAATTTATCAACCATGGCAGACGGGGTGATACGCCTGCTTTTCTCCCCAAAAACCCGCCTTTTGTATGAGGTAACTGTATGGACGAACGGAAACAAAACAACCATCCCTGGGACGACAGCGTATACGGCACCGGGCGCACCCAGCCGCCGAAAAGCCACGGCGGTCTGGTGGCGCTGCTGCTGATCATGGTGATTTTCCTGTGCGGCATCATCACCGTGCTGGGAATTCTGAACGTGCGGCTGTTTCACAAGCTGAATACCCAGGAGGAAAACGATCTGTCCATCTCCTTTACCACCGGAGCCACGGTTCCCACCCAGGCGGCTACCCTGCCGCCGGAAGAGGCGGTTCCCGACGCGGCGCAGGAGGTAAGCCCTACCATTGACTTACAGCAGTGCCCCCAGTCCGTGGAGAATATCCCCATGGAGGGTGGGCTGTCCCTGCAGGAGATCTACAGCCGGAACATCGACTCCGTGGTGTCCATCACCAGCGTGTCCCAGTCCGCCACCGCCACCGGCACCGGCGTGATCCTCACCGAAAACGGCTACATCGTTACCAACTGCCATGTGGTGGAAAACGGTGTGACCATTTCGGTGCAGCTGTCGGACAGCCGGGAGCTGAACGCCCGGCTGGTGGGCGCCGACGCGGTGTCCGATCTGGCGGTGCTGCGGGTGGATGCCAACAATCTCTCCCCCGCCCAGTTCGGTGATTCTGATGCCCTCCGGGTGGGCGATACGGTGGTTGCCATCGGCGATCCTCTGGGGGTCAAGTTCCGGGGCACCTACACCGACGGCATCGTCTCCGGCATCGGTCGGGACATGGACGTGAACGGGCGCACCATGACCCTGATTCAAACCAACGCCGCCCTGAACTCCGGCAATTCCGGCGGCCCGCTGATCAACTGCTACGGTCAGGTCATCGGCATCAATACCATGAAGATCGGCGCGTTTACCGACTCCGCCGGGGTGGAGGGTCTGGGCTTCGCCATTCCCAGCGCCACGGTGAAGGACGTGGTGGAGCAGCTGATCTCCCAGGGCTACGTCTCCGGACGGCCCACCCTGGGGCTGGAGGGGGAGACGCTGTCCTCCTTTGACCAGTATTATTACCGCCTGCCCGCCGGATTGTATATCACCGACGTGGACGCCTCCAGCGACGCCGCCGCCAAGGGCGTGGAGGAGGGCGACATCCTCCTCAGCATCGACGGCACCGGCATCACCACCATGGACGCTCTGAACGCCGCCGTCTACAACCGGGAGGTGGGGGACACGGTGGAGGCCGTGATCTACCGCAGCGGCGCAAAGTACCGGGTCAGACTGACATTGACGGAGAACAAGGGATAATCCCTTCGCCCCTCTGCAAACGAGGGGGACGGTGCCTTCCCCACGAATTGCAATTTGGCGCGCAGCGCCCAAGGCTTCTCCTTGAGGAGAAGCTGTCAAAAATCTTTGATTTTTGACTGATGAGGTGTGCGGTACCCGTGTACGATAAGGAAAGCATTTCGGCGAATTGGGGCAGGGTAACGCCGCTACGGCGGCGACACCTCATCCGTCTCGCCTTACGGCGAGCCACCTTCCCCTCAAGGGGAAGGCTTTCGTCAGCCAAACTGCAATTTACCTGGTACCCGTTTCGTAGGGCTTACACCAAATTCCAATTTCCCGCTCTTCTGAGCAGAATCGACAAGCATTTCATTTTTACGAGGTGTAAACAATGGAACCTATTTATCAGCAGGATTTTGAAATCCGGGACATCTGCGTGGATCGCTATGGGCGTCTAAAGCCCTCGGCGATTTTGTATTTTGCCCAGGAAATCGCGGGACGGCACTGCGACGAGCTGGCGCTGGACTACGACACTCTGGCGCGGAAACGGCTGTTCTGGGCGGTGACCCGGCACCGGGTGCAGGTGACCCGGCTTCCCATGCGGGGAGAAACCATCCATGTGGAAACCTGGCCCATGCCCACCACCCGGGTGGCCTTCCCCCGGAGCATGGTGGCCTACGACAAGGCGGGCAATGAGTGCTTCCGCTCCATCAGCCTGTGGGTGCTGATGGATCTGGACACCCGGAACATGATTCTCCCCGGGAAGAGCGGCATCGTGATCTCCGGCACCCTCCGGGGCACGGAGCTGGCGCTGCCCAACGGCCTGGTGCCCAAGCCCATGAGCAACAGCCGCAGCCGGGAGGTGCGCTTTACCGACCTGGATCGCAACGGGCACATGAACAATACCAGATACTTAGACTGGATCGACGATCTGCTCCCCAGCCCCTTCCATGAGGAGCATCCGGTCAAGGAGTTTACCGTCTGCTACCACAGCGAAGCCCGTGAGGGGCAGAATCTGAGCCTAAGCTGGGACTTCCTGGAGGACGGCTGCCTCCGGGTGGACGCTCACCGGCGGGGCGAGCAGAAGGACGAGCTGGTTTTCTCTGCCAAGCTGCTCTTCGACTGATTCTCCCAAAAAATCAAGAATTATGTTAACAAGCGAAATCTCCACAGCAGGAAGCAAAGCTGTGGAGATTTCTGCGTACAACCCCGATTCCCCTTGATTTGACAGGGTGTTTCCTGGCACGGCCTGTGGATAAAACTGTGGAAAATGTGGATAACTCACATTATGTAAACTGTAACAAAGTGTTACGAATAGTGTTATGTAAACAAAGCGGCAACCCCCGCCGGCAGTAAAAACCCCCGCTGCCATTCGTCAGCGGGGGTTTTGCGCTTTCTTTACTTCTGGTTTGCCATTTCCTTCAGGGCGTCCTTGCGGCTGAAGTTGGCGCGACCCTTTTCGTCGAAGCCCATGAACTTGACCCAGGTCATATCGCCCAGGTTCAGCACGTCCTCCACCTTTTCCACCCGGTGGTTGTCCAGCTTGGAGATGTGCACCATGCCGTCATGGCCGGGGGCGATTTCCACGAAGGCGCCGATGGGCAGGATGCGGACGACCTTGCCGTAGTACAGCTTGCCTACCTCGGGAACGAAGCAGATGTCGTCCACCATCTTCTTGGCGGCATAGGCGGCGGCGGAATCCACGGCGGAGATGAACACGCTTCCGTCGTCGTCGATGTCCACCTTGGCGCCGGTGTCGGCGCAAATCTTCTGGATGGTCTTTCCGCCGGAGCCGATGACCTCCCGGATTTTGTCCACGGGAATCTTCAGGGACAGCATCTTGGGGGCGTACTCGCTGACCTCCTCACGGGGCGCGGGGATGGCCTTGAGCATGACCTCGGACAGAATCTCCAGCCGAGCCTTGCGGCAGCGCTCCAGAGCGTCGGCGATGATCTCCATGGTCAGGCCCTTATTCTTCAGATCCATCTGAATGGCGGTGATGCCCTCGGTGGTGCCGGCGACCTTGAAGTCCATTTCGCCGTGGAAGTCCTCAACGCCCTGAATGTCGGTGAAGGTTCTCCACTCGCCGGTCTCCTGGTCGGAGATCAGGCCGCAGGAAATGCCGGCTACAGGCCGCTTGATGGGCACGCCGGCGTCCATCAGAGCCAGAGTGGAGCCGCAGATGGAGGCCTGGGAGGTGGAGCCGTTGGAGGACAGCACCTCGGACACCACCCGGATGGCGTAGGGGAACTCCTCCACGCTGGGAATCACAGGCAGCAGCGCCTTTTCCGCCAGAGCGCCGTGACCAATCTCCCGGCGGGAGGTGGAGCGGGCGGCGCGGGCTTCGCCGGTGGAGTAGGCGGGGAAGTTATAGTGATGGATATACCGCTTGGTATCCTCGGGGTAGATGGTGTCGATCTTCTGGGCGGCGGACAGGGAGTTCAGGGTGCACACGGACAGCACCTGGGTCTGACCGCGGGAGAACAGGGCGCTGCCGTGGACTCTGGGCAGCACGCCGACCTCGGCGTCCAGGGGGCGGATCTCGTCCATACCCCGGCCGTCCACACGCTTGCCTGCCAGCAGCCACTTCTTGACCACCTTCTTCTGCATCTTATACAGGCAGACGTCGATGTGGGTCTCGAAGTCCTCGTACTTCTCGCCGAACTTCTCCTGGAAGTCAAGCCGGGCGGCGGTGAGACGCTCCTCCCGGACGTTCTTGTCGGGGGTGTCCAGGGCGTACTCGATCTGATCCATGCCGTAGGCCATCAGGTCGTCCAGCAGCTCATGGTTGACGGCGGCCTTCTCAAAGGTGAACTTAGGCTTGCCGATCTCCGCCACGATGCCGTTGATGAATTTCACGATCTCCATGTTGGTCTCGTGAGCCACCCGGATGCACTCGTAGACGATGTTTTCGGGGGCTTCCTTGGCCTCGGTCTCGATCATGACCACCTTCTCGAAGGTGGAGGAGATGCACACGAAGCAGTCGGCGGCCTCCCGCTCGTCGGAAGAGGGGTTGATGATATATTTCCCGTTCAGGTGGGCGACGTTGGTGGTGGCGACGGGGCCGTTCCAGGGCACGTCGGAGCAGGCGATGGCGATGGATGCGCCCAGAGAGGCCACGATCTCCACGGGGTTATCGTAGTCGTTTGCCAGCACCGTGCAGGTGACTACGGTGTCGTTGCGCAGCTCCTCGTCGAACAGGGGACGCATGGGGCGGTCGATGATACGGCTGTTCAGGATGCCCCGCTCGGAGGGCTTGCCCTCCCGGCGGTTGAAGGAGCCGGGGATCCGGCCCACGCTGTACATCCGCTCCTCAAACTCGATGGTCAGGGGGAAGTAGTCGATGCCGGCCTTGGGGATGGGGTTGCAGGTGACGGTGGTGAGCACCACGGTGTCGCCGTAGCGGCAGATGCACTCGGCGTCGGCCAGCTCCGCGACCTTACCGGTTTCCACGGTAAAGGTGCGTCCGCCGATTTCCGTCTCGTAAACGTGATGATTGGGGTACTGTTTGCGGGTAATCATTGGTTTAACCTCCTAAAAGATGATGTGTTCGGGAGGTTTAGCACTTGAATCGAATGCCGAAACCTCGGCAGCCCATTCAACTGCTAAATGTCTCCCGGAACGGATTTAAATTGTCAACTGAAAAGCGGCGATGGATTCCATCGCCGCTTTACATTACTTACGGATACCCAGCTTGGCGATCACGGCACGGTAGCGGTTGATGTCCTTCTTTGCCAGATAGTCCAGCAGGCTGCGGCGCTTACCGACCATCATCAGCAGACCGCGGCGGGAGTGGTTATCGTGCTTGTGCACCCGCAGATGCTCGTTCAGCTCGTTGATGCGGGCGGTCAGGATGGCAATCTGAACCTCGGGAGAACCGGTATCGCCCTCGTGGGTCGCGTTGTCCAGGATGACCTGGGTCTTCTTTTCCTTCTGAATCATGGATGAATCCACCTTTCGTTGTCTTACCCGGGAGCTAAGTAGGGGCCGGTGAACTGCCGCTTTGGGCGTTATCCCACAACTGAGCAGCGGGCGCATAATTTGCCTGGTCATAGCCAGCCTTCTCAGTATATCACTAGTCTTTCCAAAAGTAAAGAAAAACTTTCCCTTTTTTCGGAGATGTTGAGAGTATCATTAAATGCAGAAGAAACCGTTACGGTTTTTCCTGCATTATTTTTTTATCCGAAGGCAGGCGGAAGGAGGTTAAAACATTGAACGGATACAGTTATTTGACGCTGGAACAGCGCCGCGAGATCGAAAGAATGTATGCAGAGGGTGAACGCGTTGTTGACATTGCCGCCCGTCTGAAAAGGAGCGCCGCCGCTATCTACGAAGAGTTGAAGCGCGGCTATACGGGAGAGTTTGACGGCTACGCCCGCCCGAAGTACAGCGCCGATCTTGCACAAGCGACGGTGCAAGAGAATTTCCGACGCAGAGGAAACCGACGCGGCGCGAATTGCTGAAATACGAAAGGAGCTATTCAATATGA
>JAQXPK010000010.1 GCA_029100605.1 Bacillota bacterium
TTGACGGCTGCGGGCTTCTTGTGTTATCCTGTTCATGAGAAGTCTCCTTTTGCGGTTTGGTGGTTTGTGGTGAATTCACTATACCACATCGAGGATGACTTCTCATCTTTTTTTGGTTCACATCATTTTAGCACATACAAATTTTTGTTTTTTCCCGGCATTTTTTGGCAATACTCCCCCTGAGGTGAAGAACATGGTTTTCTGGAAACACACGGTGCTGTTCTGCGTGGGGGGCTGCGCATATGTGGGGCTGGAGCTGCTGTGGCGGGGATACAGCCATGTCAGTATGTTCGCGGCGGGAGGCGTGTGCTTTCTGCTGATCGGGCAGCTGGGCAAGGTGCAGCCGGCGCTTCCCTGGCCGATACGGGCGCTGATCGGTGCCGGAATCATCACCATGGTGGAGCTGGCGACGGGGCTTCTGGTGAACCGGCAGTATCAGGTGTGGGACTACCGGGACAGACCGGGCAATTTCCTGGGGCAGATCTGCCCGACCTTCAGCCTGCTGTGGATTCCGGTTTCCATGCTGGCTATGGCGCTGTACGCCTGGCTGGATGGTCGGCTGGACAGAATACTGTTTCGGGCACCGTGATCGGAAAGCCCCCCGGCACCGGAAGATCCCGGAAAGATTAAGCGGCAGATTTCCCGAAGGAAATCTGCCGCCAATGGTTTTGTTATGCCTGGACGGTAGGCTTGGGGTCGCCCAGAGTCTCCACCTTGGAGTCCTTGATGAGCTTCTTGGGGCAGACTGTGGCGCACAGGCCGCAGTTGTCGCACTTGGTGTAGTCGATCCGGGCCAGGTTCTTTTCCACGGTGATGGCGTCCTTGGGGCAGATCTTCTTGCACAGGCCGCAGCCAATGCAGCCGGTGGTACAGCCCCGGGTGGTGACAGCGCCCTTCGCCAGAGAGGCGCAGGCGATGACCACATTCCGATCAGGCTCCACAGGGACGATCAGCTGGCGGGGGCAGACGGCGGCGCAGGCCATACAGCCGACGCACAGATCCTCGTCCACCCGGGCGACGCCGTTGACCACCTTCATGGCGCCGTACTTACAGGCCTTGGCGCAGGAACCATAGCCAAGACAGCCGAACTTGCAGGACAGCGGACCGTTGCCGCCCACCTTGGAGGCGGCGAGGCAGTCTTTGAAGCCCTCGTAGTTGCCCTTGACCTTGGCGCCCTTGACCTGGTTGCCGTCCTTGTCGTAAATCTTCTCGCCGGAGCAGCGAACCAGGGCGACCCGACGGGTGACGGCCTCGGCCTTAACGCCCATAATGGCGGCCATGGCCTGGGCGGCGTCGTTGCCGCCGGAGGCGCACTTGCCAATGGGCGCTTCGCCCTTCAGAACGGCCTCAGCGTAAGCGCCGCAGCCGGCATAGCCGCAGCCGCCGCAGTTGGCACCGGGGAGGCACTCGTTGAGCTTCTCCAGACGGGGGTCGCTCTCTACATAGAACACTTTGGACGCGGCTGCCAGCACCAGGCCGAATACCAGACCCAGGATGCCCAGCACCGCAATCGCAATGACAATTTGCATACCTTCGCCCTCCTTAGAAAATCTTCAGGCCGGAGAAGCCCATGAAGGCCAGCGCCAGCAGTCCGGCGGAAATCAGAGCAATGGGGAAGCCCTTGAAGCACTCGGGGCAGTCGGCCTTGTTCACCCGCTCCCGGACGGAGGCAAACAGCACGATGGCCAGGGTGAAGCCCAGGCCGCCGGCGGCGCCGTTGATAACGCTGAGCAGGAAGTTGTAGCCCTCCTGAACGTTGACCAGCACCACGCCCAGAACGGCGCAGTTGGTGGTGATCAGAGGCAGGAACACGCCCAGGGCTTTATACAGGGCGGGGATGGACTTTTTCAGGAACATCTCCACCACCTGCACCAGAGCGGCGATGACCAGAATGAAGGCCACGGTCTCCAGATACTCCAGTCCCAGCTTGACCAGCAGGCCGTAGTACACGCCATAGCACACGGCGGAGGCCAGCGCCATAACGAAGGTAACCGCCATGCCCATGCCCAGAGCGGTGTCGATCTTCTTGGAGACGCCCATGAAGGGGCAGATGCCGTAGAACTTCACCAGAATGAAGTTCTGGCTCAGGAGCGCCGCGATAATGATACCGATGATCTGCTGTGCCATTATTTCGCAGCCTCCTTCTTCTTAGCGTTTCTCTCCAGCCGAGCCATGAGCCACTGGGAGAAGGCGATGACCATGCCCAGCGTCAAAAAGCCGCCCACAGGCATGACCAACTTCATAGCCGGGTAGGGATCGGGGATGATCTGATAGCCCAGGCCGCCGTTGAGCAGGCCGCCGCCGAAGGTGCCGGAGCCCAGCAGCTCACGGATGACGCACATGACCACCAGCGCCACGGTGTAGCCGATGCCCTGGAACAGCCCGTCCAGCGCGGAAGCGCCTACGGTGTTCTTGGAGGCGAAGGCCTCCGCCCGGCCCAGGATGATGCAGTTCACCACGATCAGCGGGATGAACACGCCCAGGCTTTGGGACAGCGCCGGCAGGAAAGCCTGGAGCAGCAGATCCACGATGGTGACAAAGCCCGCGATGATGACGATGTAAGCCGCGATCCGGATCTGAGAGGGGATGACCTTCCGCAGGGCGGAGATCATGACGTTGGAGCAGATCAGGATGATGGTGACGCTCAGGCCCATGCCCAGACCGTTAAAGAGGCTGGTGGTGATCGCCAAAGTGGAGCACATACCCAGCAGCTGAACGGTAACCGGGTTCTTGGTCAGAAGTCCCTCCGTAAATTGTTTTTTCACATTCATAATGCCGCCTCCTTATCCAAGTCCGGCGACGCAGGCCAGCGCCGCGTTGACGCCCCGGGTCACGCCCCGGGAGGTGACGGTTGCGCCGCTGAGCTGATCCACCGTGCCGCCGTCTTTCTTCACGGAAAGGGTTCCGGAGAGCCCCTTAAACTGCTGGCGGAAGCTCTCGCCGTCAGGGGTGTCCGAAGCGGCTACGGCGCCCAGACCTGCCGTTTCGGTGTGGGAGATGATGCTGATGCCCAGCACCTTCCCGTCCAGGCCCACGCCCACCATCATAGTGATGGTTCCGTCAAAGCCGGAGGGCGCGACCTTCACGGCGTAGCCGGTGTCGGAGGCGTAAACCTGGGTGACCAGGCCGCCCTGGTCGTCATAGCTGCCGGGCTCCAGCGCCTTGCCGCCGCCGGGAAGCACCTTTTCAATGGCCTCCTGGGTTTTCCGCTCCGTCTCCGCGGCAATGCGGGGCGCGGTGATGCTGTTGACGCAGGCCAGCGCCGCCGCCACGATGGCGGTGATGAGGAACAGTGTCACGCCCAGTCGGATGACATACTTAGCGGTTTGTTTTCCGTTCATTTCTTCTGCGCCTCCTTTTTCGGTACGCCGAACGGGGTGGGACGGCCCAGCCGATCCAGAAGCACCACGCAGGTGTTCATAATCAGAATGGCGTAGCTCACGCCCTCGCTGTAGCCGCCGAAGTAGCGCAGCACGATGGTCAGCACGCCGCAGCCCACGCCGTAGATGATCTGGCCCAGCTTGGTGATGGGGGAGGTGACGTAATCGGTCGCCATGAAGATAGCGCCCAGCATCAGGCCGCCGCCGAAGAGCTGATAGGCCATCCACGCCACGGGGTCATTGCCCTTGGGGAACAGGAAGCTGAGAACGGCAACGGTGAGGATGTACGCCACGGGGATCCGGGCGGTAATGACCTTGCGGTAGAGCAGATACACAAAGCCGATGAGCAGCAGCAGCGCGGAGGTCTCGCCCAGGCAGCCGCTGATATTGCCCAGGAACGCGTCCAGAATGGAGCAGTCCGGCAGCTGCCCTACGTGCATCGCCGCCAGGGGCGTTGCGACGGAAACCGCGTCCGCCGTGGCGGAGGAGACGGCGTCCGTAGTGGCGCCGATGATGCTGGGGGCGTTCTCAAAGCCGGGCCAGACCCACTTCGTCATGGCGGCGGGCCAACTGAACATAAAGGCACGGGCTGCCAGAGCGGGGTTGACAATGTTCTTGCCCAGGCCGCCGAAGAGCATCTTCACCAGCACAATGGCGAACAGGTCGCCCAGAATGATCGTCCAGTAGGGAATGCTGACAGGACACACGAAGGCCAGCAGCACACCGGTGACCACGGAGGACAGATCGTAGGTCTTGCATGGCTGCTTGCGGATCTTGCAGTAGCCCCACTCAAAGAACACGCAGGCCGCGGCGCTGACCAGAGTTACCATCAGCGCCCGGAAGCCGAAGAAGTAGATGGAGCCGATCAGCGCGGGAGTCAGCGCGATGAGCACGTCCCGCATGATGGTCTGGGTGGTGACGGGGGAATGGGCGTGGGGAGAGCTGGAAATCGTCAGCTCATAAAAGTATTTCATTTGTTGTGCCATTTGATCTCCACCTCCTTAAGCCTTGGCCTTTTCCCGGGCGGCAGCGTTGCGGACGAGCTGCTTGCCGGCGCGGAAGCCCAGCACCAGAGGCACGCTGGCGGGGCAGGTATAAGCGCAGCAGCCGCACTCGATGCAGTCCATCAGATGGATGGCCTTCATTTCCGCCACATCGCCGCCCTTGACCGCCTGGTACATCATCACGGGCATCAGGCGCATGGGGCAGGCATCGACGCACTTGCCGCAGCGCAGGCAGTGGGGCTCGTCCACATAGAAGTTGTTCTTCTTGCCCAGCACCGTGATGGCGTTAACGCCCTTGATGGTGGGAACGCTCAGGTCGTACTGAGCCACACCCATCATGGGGCCGCCGGAGAGCACCTTGTAGGGGTTCTCGGAGTAACCGCAGGCCTCGATCAGGTCGTTGAAGCTGGTGCCGATGGGAACCAGCAGGTTCTTCGGCTCCATGAGAATGTCGCCGGAGACGGTGACGATACGCTTGATCAGGGGCATTCCGTCGTAAACCACGTCGTGAATGGCCTTGGTGGTGGCGGCGTTGAACACCGCGCAGCCCACGGCGGCAGGCAGGCCGCCGGAGGGAACCTCCCGACCGGTGACGGCGTAGATCAGCTGCTTTTCAGCGCCCTGAGGGTACTTGGCGGGGAGCACGTCCAGCACGATGCCGTCCAGCAGGTGCTCCTTCAGCGCCGCGATGGCCTCGGGCTTGTTGTCCTCGATGGCGATATGCCCTTCGGACAGGCCAAAGACCTTCATGATGAGCTTCAGACCCTTCATCAGCTCCGCCGGATGCTCCCGGCACAGCCGGTCGTCGGCGGTTATGTAGGGCTCGCACTCGCCGGCGTTGATGATGACGGTGTCTACCTTGCCGATGCCGCCGGAGAGCTTGACGTGGGTGGGGAAGGTCGCGCCGCCCATACCCACAACGCCGCCCTCGTGGATGATGTCCACCAGCTGCTCAGGCGTCAGCGCATCCACCTCGTCCTGGGTGCGGGGCTTAACGTCCTCGCACAGGGTGTCCAGGTGGTCGTTCTCGATGACCACGCTCATCACGGTGGTGCCGCTGGTGTGCGCCCGCATTTCCACGGCCTTGACCGTGCCGGAGACGGAAGCGTGCACCGGGACGCACAGGCCCTGGTTGTCGCCGATCTTCTGACCGACGGTCACAGGGTCGCCCTTCTTCACGAGGGGCTTGCAGGGGGCGCCGATATGCTGCGACATGGGGATAACCACAACATCCGGCTCAGGGAATTCCTGGGTCTGCTTGTCGCACGCGTACCACTTATTTTCTTTGGGATGGACCCCGCCGAAAAAAGAAAACGCCATATTACTTCACCTCTTTCAAATTTCGCGGCATCCGCCGCGCTATGCACCCTATATATTACCGCATCTTTTCCGATTTGTCCACCCTGATTTTAGCATTCTAGACAAAAGACTTGTAAAAAGTTTGTCCATATCGATACAATTAGACGGAATTATTTGGAAATCCACCCGCCGCTTTCCGGATCCGTGTCGATTGCCCGCGATTCGCGGGGGCGTCTTTGCATTCTGCATTCCGCGCCTTCTTCATTTTACCAAACCTTTGCCCCGTACCCTTGACATTCCCAGAGGAAGTGGTATAATTTGTAATAGAAAACTGTGAGGGAGTAGCAAGCGCGGCACGGCCGCGCAGCAAGTCAACAGTACGGCGAGAGCCTGGCTTGCTTTAATTTGCCAGACTCATGTATACCCGACCCCCTCGGTTATGCATGATCTGCTTTGTTTCAGACCTGACATATCCGATTGGATGTGGGCAGGCCTTTTCTTTTGCCCACCGGGGATACACCACCATCGCCCGGGCCGGTGCCCGGAGAAACGGAAAGGAAACGAATTATGCTGATGCCCGTACTGTTGTTCATTGTCGGATTGGTGCTGCTCATCAAGGGCGGCGACTGGTTTGTAGACGGCGCCACCGGCCTTGCCCGGCGGTTCCACATTCCGGAAATCATCGTGGGTGCCACCGTGGTGTCCATCGGCACCACCTTGCCGGAGGTCATGGTCTCCGCCACCGGCGCGCTGAACGGTCAGGGTGCCATGGCCTATGGCAACGCCATCGGCTCCATCATCTGCAACGCCTCCCTGATCGCCGCCATCACCCTGGCGGTTCGGCCCGGCCCGGTGGATGTCAAATCCCTGAAAGTGCCCGTGATCTTCTTCTTCGTCTCCGCCGCCGTCTACTGCGTGGCGGCCTACCTGATGGGGGAGTTTACCCGTCCCATCGGCATTGTGCTGCTGGCGCTGTTTGTATACTATATGATCGTTACCGTCCGGCAGGGCTTCAAAGCCCCCGCGCCCCAGGACGAGGAATCCCATGGGGAAGGGGCGGAAGCCCCGCTGTGGAAAGAACTGGCGCTTCTGGTGGTGGGCGCGGTGGTGATTGCCGTAGGCGCGAATCTGCTGGTGGACAACGGCACCATCATCGCCAAGGAGCTGGGCGTGCCCGAAACGGTCATCGCCCTGACCTTTGTGGCCCTGGGCACCAGCCTGCCTGAGCTGGTCACCGCCATCACCTCTTTGATCAAGGGTCACGGCTCTCTGTCCCTGGGCAACGTTATCGGCGCGAATATCTTCAACCTGGTGCTGGTTTCCGGTGTGTCCGTCACCCTGGCACCCTTTGAGGTGCCGGTGGGCAATACCATCGGCGGCATCAATTCTTCTCTGGTGCTGGACATTCCGCTGATGCTCGTCGTCATGGCGCTGCTGACCCTTCCGGCGCTGGCGACCAAGAAGCTCCACCGCTGGCAGGGAATCCTGCTGCTGACCATCTACGCGGCCTTCTGCGCGGCACAGTTCGCGCTGGCCTGATCCAACAGAATCACCGTTCCGGTGCCGACCCTCGGCGCTGGAACCCATGTAAGCAATAAAAAGGAGTATCGCCATGGAACTGAAAGACATTCTCGCCAAGTGTGACCACACCCTGCTGACCCAGACCGCCACCTGGGCGGAGATCCAAGCCCTCTGCGACGACGGCATAACGTACGGCTGCGCCTCCGTGTGCATCCCCGCGTCCTACGTCCGCCAGGCCAAGGCGTATGTGGGGGAGCGCCTGCCCATCTGCACCGTCATCGGCTTCCCCAACGGCTACGACACCACCGCCGCCAAGTGCTTCATGGCCTCCGACGCCGTGGCGAACGGCGCGGACGAGGTGGACATGGTCATCAACATCGGCTGGGCCAAGGACGGCCTCTGGGAGCAGATCACAAAGGAGATCGCCGCCGTGAAGGCCGCCTGCAGCGGTAAGCTGCTGAAGGTCATCATCGAGACCTGCCTGCTCACCGACGAGGAGAAAATCGCCCTGTGCAAGTGCGTCTCCGACTCCGGTGCGGACTATATCAAGACCTCCACGGGCTTCAGCAAGGCGGGCGCTACCTTCCACGATGTGGAGCTGTTCGCCGCCCATGTCGCGCCCCACGTGAAAATCAAGGCCGCCGGCGGCATTTCCAGCATCGCCGACGCGGAAAAGTTCATCGAGCTGGGGGCGTCCCGCCTGGGCACCTCCCGGATCGTCAAGCTCGCCAAGGGCATGGCAAACGACGGAAGCTATTAGGGCAACACCGCTGGGTGGGAACTGCGGGCTTCGGCAGATCTAAAGTCCCAATCGTGCAGTATGAGAAATGGGAAATACATCCAGTATTCCCGCATTTTTGATACTTTCGCTTGTGTCAAAATCTCTTGCCGAATCTCCTTGCCCCATTATGCGGTATTGCCTTAGAATGCGAAATGTAAAATGCTAATGTAAAATGCTAAGTGCTTATCGGGATAACGCAGCATAGCGATAAATTAGAATTTGGCGGCGAGTCGCCGCCGACAATGCGTGCCCGGGTGGTCTATCATCGTTACGCCATTGGGCATTGCTCGGTTCGTTACGGAGTACAAAAGGCTTCCCCTCCGGGGAAGCTGGCAAAAATCTTTGATTTTTGACTGATGAGGGGCGGTACTTCACTCCGGGAATCGATACGCTGCGGCGAATTCGTACCGGGCACCCCTCATCCGTCTCGCCTGACGGCGAGTCGCCTTGCCTCTCCCTTTGGGAGAGGTGGCAAAAATCTTCGATTTTTGACGGAGAGGGTACGCTGTGCCGAGATACCCTCTCAGTCACCTGCGGTGACAGCTCTCCCAAAGGGAGAGCCAAGGGTGCTGCCGCACCAATTTGTCGGGCAGCTGCGTAAAACCGATAAGCACTTTATCTTGCATCTCGTATCTTCTATCTCTGTATCTTGAATTTAGTGGTGGAACAATCTCATGCCGGTAAACGCCATGACCATGTTGTTTTTATCGCACTCTTCGATGACCAGATCGTCCCGAATGGAACCGCCGGGCTGGGCGATGTACTTGACGCCGGAGGCCTTTGCTCGCTTGATGTTGTCCGCAAAGGGGAAGAAGGCATCCGAGCCGAGAGCCACGCCGTCAAATTGTGCCAGAAATTCCCGCTTGTCCGCTTCCGTCAGCCGGTCGGGCTGGTGTGTAAAGTAGTTCGGCCAGATGCCGTCGGCGCAGACGTCCTCTTCGTTGCCATTGATGTAGCCGTCGATGACGTTGTCCCGGTTGGGGCGGCTCAGGTCGGCACGGAAGGGCAGAGAGAGGGTCTTGGGATGCTGACGCAAGAAGAAGGTGTCGGCCTTGGAGCCGGCAAGGCGGGTGCAGTGAATCCGGGACTGCTGTCCCGCGCCCACGCCCACGGCCTGCCCGTCATAGGCAAAGCACACGGAGTTGCTCTGGGTGTATTTCAAGGTAATCAGCGCCACGATCAGGTCGATTTTGGCGGATTGGGGAAGTTCTTTGTTCTTGGTGACGATGTTCTGAAGAAGGTGCTCGCCGATTTTAAAATTGTTTCGGCCTTGCTGGAAGGTGATGCCAAACACCTGCTTGGTCTCCTGCTCAGCGGGAACGTAGTCAGGGTCGATGGCAACGATGTTATAACCGCCCTTGCGCTTTGTTTTCAGGATTTCCAGAGCCTCCGGTTCATAGCCGGGGGCGATGACGCCGTCGGAGACCTCCCTAGCGATGAGTTTCGCGGTGGTCACGTCGCACACGTCGGACAGCGCCACCCAGTCGCCGAAGGAGCACATCCGGTCGGTGCCCCGGGCACGGGCGTAGGCGCAGGCCAGGGGGCTGTCGTCCAGCTCCGGCACGTCGTCCACAAAGCAAGCCTTCTTCAGCGTGTCGCTGAGCATCTTGCCCACGGCGGCGGAGGTGGGAGAAACGTGCTTGAAGGAGGTCACAGCCACCATACCGGTGGCCTCTTTCAGTTCCTTCACCAGCTGCCAGGAGTTCAGAGCGTCCAGGAAGTTAATGTAGCCGGGGCGTCCGTTGAGAATGGTCAGAGGCAGGTCGGAGCCGTCCGCCATAAAAATCCGCGCAGGCTTCTGATTGGGGTTGCAGCCGTACTTCAGTTCAAAGCTGTTCATAGAATTACCTCCGAATGATGAAAATAGGGGGCGGGAGAAATGCTGAATGTGAAATGATGGGATTCCCTTCGGGAATATTGAATTGTGCTGATCGGAATAACTCAGCAAACCGGCAAATTACAGTTTGGCGCGTAGCGCCCAAGGCTTCTCCTTGAGGAGAAGCTGTCAAAAATCTTTGATTTTTAACTGATGAGGTGTGCAGTACCCGTAAACGATAATGAAAGCATTTCGGCGAATTGGGTCAGGGTAACGCCGCTGTAGCCGCGACACCTCATCCGGCTCGCCTTACGGCGCGCCAAATTGCAATTTATCCTAACAGCTGCGTTAAGCCGATATGCACATATTGAATTGTGATTCGTCCGTGAAGCGGACACCTTCATTCAGCATTTTACATCTTGCATTCAGCATTTCCCGTCACGCGTGTTTGTTCAGGACACGCTGCTCGAACTTCCGGGTCTCCAGGTCGGTGCAGCGGACGAAGAGGGAAATCTTGTTGTCGGGGTTCAGGTTTTCCCACAGCTCCCGGGTGAAAGCGTCGATGTCGTCGGGGATGGATACCCGCTCCGGCTCTCCCTGGAAGGTGGGAATCACAGGATTGCCGTCAGTGACGTAGGTGTGCAGGAAATGCCCCAGGCCAGGGATGGCAGGGTATTCGTAGAAATACCGGGCGCAGAGCGTCCCTTCAGGGTCGGCGGCCTTCAGAATGGACAGTTTGTAGCTGCCGTCACCGGCCTGAATGCCGGAGATCCGGGGCGTCCAGTTGGGGCCGTCATCCTCAAACCGGCGGGTGCGCAGGGCGGCTTCCCAGCTCTCGCCCCGGGCAAGGAATTCCCAGATCGTGTCGGTCTGGTCGCCGTTGGTGACGATCAGGCCCTGCCCCGCTTCCCGCACGGGATGGTATATAATCAGATGGGGATCTCTCATCAGGCCGGGATCAAACGCCTGGGTGCGAATGCCGTCCGGCTCCTGCACAAAGACCCGGTTCCGGGAATTGACGCTGCGCCCCATGATGAAGTAGGCCGCCATGGCCTTTTTGCCGTCGGGGGTCACGCCCAGCACAATTCCCCGGCCGGGGTAGGGGTTGCCGGCGAGACGTTCCGCCATGGTTTTGGTTTCGTAGACGTTCATGTTCATTCTCCCTTCGTTGGGCTGGGTCATACCCCCGCCCCGCACAATTCCGCGCTGACCTGCTCCGCCGCCTGGGGCAGCAGAACCCATTCCGCCTGCTCCATCACCCGGCGCTGCAAAATTTCCGGAGTGTCGCCGGGCTGGATGTACACGGCCTTCTGCGCGATGATCTCCCCGCCGTCGGGGATTTCGTTGACAAAGTGCACCGTGGCGCCGGTGACCTTCACACCGTAGGCAAGGGCTGCCTGGTGCACCCGCAGGCCGTAAAAGCCCTCGCCGCAGAAGCTGGGAATCAGGCTGGGGTGGATATTCAGAATGCGCCTGGGGTAGCAGGAGGTAAACTCCGCCGACAAAATGGTCATAAAGCCCGCGAGGATAATCAGCTGGATGCCGTGGTCGGTGAGGATTTCCTTGAGCTTTGCTTCAAAGGCGGCCTGGGAACCCCATTCCTTCTTCGTCACCACGGCGGTTTCGATGCCCGCCTTTTTCGCCCGCTCCAGGGCGTAGGCTCCGGGGTTGTTGGACACCACCAGCACAATTTCACCGCTGAGAAGGGTTTTGCCCTGGGCGTCGATCAACGCCTGTAAATTGGTGCCGCCGCCGGAGACCAGCACCGCGATTTTGGTTTTCACGCCAGAATCACCTTTTCTTCCTCATTTTTCACAATTTTCCCGATCACATAGGCGTCCTCACCCTGCTCTTTCAGAATGGCAAGCGCCGTCTGTGCCTGGGCTTCCGGTACGACAACGGTCATGCCCACGCCCATATTATAGGTGTTGAACATATCCCGTTCCGGGATATTGCCGGTTTTGGCGATCAGATCGAAAATGGGCAGCACCTTCACCGCCGCCTTGTCGATCTTCGCGCACAGGCCATCGGGGATGGAGCGGGGGATGTTCTCGTAGAAGCCGCCGCCGGTGATGTGGCTAATGCCCTTGACATCCACGGTTTCCAGCAGCGCCAGAATGGATTTAACGTAGATTCTGGTGGGGGTCAGCAGGGTCTGGGCGATGGTTTTGCCTCCCAGGGCTTCACAGGGCTGGTAGAGTTCGGCGGGGTTCTCGTCGATGTGGAACACCTTGCGGATCAGGCTGAAGCCGTTGGAGTGAATGCCGGAGGAGGCCAGGGCAATGACCACGTCGCCCTGCGCCATTCTGGTCTTGTCCAGAATCTTTTTCTTATCCACAATGCCCACGGCAAAGCCCGCCAGATCGTAGTCCTCCGGGGGCATCAGTCCGGGGTGCTCAGCGGTTTCGCCGCCGATGAGCGCCGCGCCGGACTGGACGCAGCCCTCCGCCACACCGCTGACGATGGCGGCGATCTTCTCCGGGGTATTCTTGCCGCAGGCGATATAGTCCAGGAAGAACAGGGGCTTCGCGCCCACGCAGATGATGTCGTTAACGCACATAGCCACGGCATCGATGCCGATGGTGTCGTGCTTGTCCATGAGAATAGCCAGCTTAACCTTGGTGCCGCAGCCGTCGGTGCCGGAGACCAGCACCGGCTCCTCCATTCCGGCAATGGGCAGGCCGAAGCAGCCGCCGAAGCCGCCCACGTCATCCAGACAGCCGGAATTGCGGGTACGGGCAATGTGGGATTTCATCAGCTCCACGGCCTTGTATCCGGCAGTGATGTCCACACCGGCGGCAGCGTAGCTGGCGGACTGAGAATTCTGGTGATCCATAGTATCGCTCCTTTTCAGAAGTTGGTGTTTCGCTCTGCCTGGAGGGCAGCGTCCTTTTCCAGCACCTTGGCGGCGTCGGCGGCGCGTCTCGCGTCCAGCTTCGCGGCGAGGCCGGCGTCCTCCACCGCCAGAATCTGCGCGGACAGCAAAGCGGCATTCACGCCTCCGTTGATGGCTACGGTAGCCACCGGAATACCGGAGGGCATCATGACCGTAGACAGGAGCGCGTCAATGCCGTCGAGACAGGGGCCCTTGCAGGGGATCCCGATTACGGGGAGGGTGGTGTTAGCCGCGATGGCACCAGCCAGGTGCGCCGCCATACCGGCGGCGGCGATGATAACGCCAAAGCCCTTTTCCCGGGCGAAAGCGGCGAAAGAGCGAGCCTCCTCCGGGGTGCGGTGAGCAGAGTAGATGTGGCACTCGTAGGGAATGTCCAGGGACGCCAGGGTGTCCATGGTCTTGCGCAGGATAGGCAGATCGCTGTCACTGCCCATAACGATTCCGACTTTTTTCAATGTGTTACCTCCTCAATGGAAACAAAAAGGGCGCACTCCCCCACAAATCGGGAAAGTGTGCCCAGACGGTCGGCAGCGGGCGGAAACGCGCCCGGAAAGCTATGCCCTTACTCCATGTGGTGCTCCACTGATCCGTCAGTCATAAGGGTTTGATCATTACCGGTTCAGTATACCATCCGGCGGCTGCCCCGTCAATTCGCAGAAAGACGATTCCTGTCATTTTTTCGGAAGATTCCATGTGTATCTTGCCAAATCGATAAATTTGCCCCGAAAGCAATCCGCTTTCGGGGCATTTTCAGTCGAACACCAGACCCAAATACCCGGGCGCTTGGACGCTGCTGCCCAATGGTCGGAACATGGCGCCGGGAACGTCCTTTCCCGGCGTGCGGAAGCGTCCCCGAGGATAACCCAGCGCTCCCAGAATGCCCGGCGCGGCGGCGACGCTCCCCAGCAGCTCCGTGCCCACGAGGCACTCCCCTTCCCCCTCGGCTGCCAGCAGAAAATCCGCGCCGACGAAAAAGCGGGCGTAGCTTTCCAGGTACGCCAGGTTCTCCCCCTCCTGAAGCACACCCTCCGCAGGCAAATACTTCCGGCGAAGGCGGGCATATTCCGCCGTCGGAATCTCCCGCAGAGAAACCGCTTTTCCGGCCTCACAGGCAAATTCCGACACGGTGCAGCAGTCCCGGAAGCCCATGTGGGCGTACATATTCCGAAGAGCTTCGTTCCGGGGCATCAGCAGCGCCCCGGCATAGCCCCGCGCCGTCAGGCATTCCATTGTGTCCGCCATCAGTTCGCGGCAAAGCCCCCGGTTCCGAAAATCCGGATGGGTGGCTATGGCGTAGAGATAGGCGAGCCTCTGCCCCGCGAATTCCCCGTCAAACCAGTAAAGCGCGGCGGCAATTCGTCCGTTTTCCGTCACGCACCGGCAGCGCCGGGGAGAATAAGCCCCGGCGAAGAACTTGTCTACAAAGGCATCCGAATCGCCAAAGGCCAGCTGCCACAGCTTCTTCAGCGGCTCCGTCCGCTCCGGGTAGTCAATCTCCATGGAAGTCCTCCGCCAGATATGCCCAGTGCTTTTCTACCATGTGGTGGGGATTGTAGGACAGCTTGGCCTTGCGCAGACCCTCCAGCCCCACGTCGTCCTCCCGGTTCAGATAATGAACCTGGGGATATTTCAGCCGCAGATACCGGGCAAACTCGCAGTTGACGGCGGCATAAGCGCCATCCACATCCTCCCGAGCCTTCTCAAAGTGGATATCGAAGACGTCCTCTCCCATCCGGGAGCCCATGGTCACAGCGAGAATCTCTCCACCGTCCAGAAGCGCCGCCCCCTCCATGGCAAGACCCTGATAGTGCCGGAAGGCTCTGGCAAGGGCGATGTTCTCCAGCATATAGTCCCCCAGAGAGTCCTCCCGTATCCGGGCGCGGTACCAGTCGTTTACCATGTGCTGAGCCAGACCCATGCTGGCGCAGTCCAGTGCCTGAAATTCATAATTCGGATGCTCCGCCCGGAAACGGTTGACATGGTTCCGCTTCTTCTGGAACTTCCGTCCCTTCAGGTCTGCCAGGTCGTCCACGGTGTACACATAGTCAAAGCTGTCCCGGTCGGTGCGGAACAGGAATTTCCCAGGAAACCAGCTTTCCAGTTCCGCCCGGTCGGCGTCGGTCATGCTGACGATGCGGCAGGGAATGCCCCGTTGCCGGGCGTCCAGCAGAATGTCTTCAATCACGCCGCGCCTGTCCCCTGACCCGATGGGATAGGGGTATACGCTTCGTCCGTCAAAATGAGAAAAAAAGGCCACGCAGCCCCGGGTAAACACCAACTGCTGCATTCCCCAGAGGTAGAGGTTGGCAAACGAGTACTCGCAGCCCCGGGGCGGGCAGGCAAACAGGATATGGTCGTACGCTTCTTTCTGGGATAATTGAGGTCGCTGAAAATCAAGCATAATCGCACTTCCTTCGTCGGGCATTCTACCACAGCATTCCCCAAAAAACAAGCAGCGAGTCACAAAAGCTGTGACGAACCCGGCGGTCATGCGCTATCGCGTACTGCGGGGCTGTGCAGTTTACCGTCCAAACAGTTTGGTGTCCAGATGCCGTTTCCGGATGGCGTAGTAGAGGACGCTCCCCGCCGTCAGCAGCACCGCCAGCTCTCCCAGGGCAACATACAGCGCGTTGAGCGCGAATCCGCCGCCGATGTACACCGTAAGCTCCCAGCCCACCAGCACGGCGTTGGCTGCCGCAGGCATCAGCATACCAGCCAGCGGGTAGCCCTTCACGGTGATCTTCCGGGTCAGCCACATGCCCCAGGCCGCGGCCAGCGTCGCAAGACTCCCCACCAGAAAATCCAGCGGCAGGGCGGCGGCATAGGTGATGTTGAACGCCAGGCACCCTACCGTCAGCCCCGGAATCGCCGCCGGGGTGAAAAAAGCCAGCACGCACAGCGCCTCCGACAGCCGCATCTGGATGGCCCAGGTGGCGGAGCCCGGGAGCAGGAAATTCTGCAGGTGGGTGAGCACGGCATACAGCGCCGCAATCAATGCGGCTTGGGTCAGAAAACGGGTTCTTCCGGACATAGTGATTCCTCCAAATGAAAAAATGGGCGCAGTTTCTGACCACGCCCAGCAAAAAATGGGCGCGCAGCGCCCATCGAAAAGTCCCTAGTTTTGTTTACCGACAGGATGGTCACGAACTGTCCTATGAAATTGCCGCCAGCATAGCACATTCCCGCCGGGATGTCAAGCCCCGCGCACATCGCCGAAGGGCAGAAATGCGCTTCCCGAGCCGCCGGTTCCTTCCTGTTTTTTCCAGTTAAATCAGAATATTATGTAAACCATTGCATTTTTCACAAATTTCTGCCGTCCTCTCCATTTTTTATGTGGATACTATAAAAAAGTTGAAATTTTACAATTTTCACGATTGATTTTACCGTCCGTTTGTCTTACAATAACTCTGAGCGGAATTTGAGAAAGCTGTCCGACGCGGCTGCACCGGAGGGATGGGAATTGCTGAATATTGTACTGGTGGAACCGGAGATTCCTCAGAACTGCGGCAATATCGCTCGCACCTGCGCCGCCACCGGCTGCCGCCTGCACCTGATCCGGCCTCTGGGCTTCGACATCTCCGAACGGGCTGTCCGCCGGGCCGGACTGGACTACTGGCATCTGGTGGAGGTTCTGGACTACGAAAACCTGGCGGATTTCTTCTCCCGAAACCAGGTGGAGGAAATGTGGTGCCTGTCCACGAAAGCGCCCCGGAGCTATACCGAGGCTTCCTTTCACGACGGCTGCTACCTGTTCTTCGGCAAGGAGACCAAAGGGCTTCCAGAGGAATTCCTGCAGGCGCACTACGACGAATGCGTCCGCATCCCCATGGTGAGCGACGCCCGGAGCCTGAACCTGAGCAACGCGGTGGCGATTACCGTCTACGAGGCGCTGCGTCAGCTTTCCTTTCCCAATTTGCGCGACTACGGTAAAATGCGGGAATGAATTCCCGATGATTATGGAGGAATTACCATGAACTACAATAAGAAGTCCATCGAGGACATTGACGTATCCGGCAAGCGGGTGCTGTGCCGCTGCGACTTCAATGTCCCCACCAAGAACGGCGTCATCACCTCCGATAAGCGGATCGTCGCCGCCATGCCCACCATCCGGTACCTGGTCGATCACAACGCCAAGGTCATCCTGTGCTCTCACATGGGCAAGCCCAAGGGCGAGTGGAAGCCGGAGCTGAGCCTGAAGATCGTCGCCAAGCGCATCAGCGAGCTGCTTGGCAAGGAAGTCATCATGGCTGCCGATGTCGCCGGTGAGGACGCCAAGGCCAAGGCCGCCCAGCTTCAGGACGGCGACGTGATGCTGCTGGAGAACACCCGCTTTGAAAAGGGCGAAACCAAGAACGATCCCGAGCTGAGCAAGGCGCTGGCCTCTCTGGCGGACATCTTCGTCAACGACGCCTTCGGCACCGCCCACCGCGCCCATTCTTCCACCGCCGGCGTGGCCGACTATCTGCCCGCCGTCAGCGGCTTTTTGGTTCAGAAGGAAGTGTCCATCATGGGCAAGGCGCTGACCAATCCAGAACGTCCCTTCGTCGCCGTTCTGGGCGGCGCCAAGGTCTCCGACAAGCTGAACGTCATCAACAACCTTCTGGAGAAGGTGGACACCCTGATCATCGGCGGCGGCATGGCCTATACCTTCCTGGCTGCCAAGGGCTACGCCGTTGGCAAGTCTCTGCTAGACGAGAGCAAGATCGACTACTGCAAGGAAATGATGGCGAAGGCGGAAGCCAAGGGCGTCAAGCTGCTGCTGCCTGTGGACGTGGTAGTTGCCGATACCTTCCCCGACCCCATTGACGGCCCCATCGAAGTGTCCACCGTTGACGCCGACGCCATTCCCGCCGACAAGGAAGGTCTGGACATTGGTGAGAAGTCCTGCGCCCTGTTCGCTTCCGCTGTGAAGGACGCCAAGACCGTGGTTTGGAACGGCCCCATGGGCGTGTTCGAGAACCCCACCCTGGCAAAGGGCACCATTGCCATGGCACAGGCGCTGGCGGATTCCAGCGCGACCACCATCGTCGGCGGCGGCGACAGCGCCGCGGCCTGCGAGCAGCTGGGCTTTGCTGACAAGATCACCCATATTTCCACCGGCGGCGGCGCTTCCCTGGAGTTCCTGGAAGGCCTGGAGCTGCCCGGCATTGCCTGCCTGGAAGACAAGTAATCCGATTTGTCCGTACGGGAGGGGCGCTGCCCCTCCCCTGCACTGTCCTCCGGGCGTGTTTCCCGCTGACTTTGTAAATCTGCGTCGCGCCGCTCCGGCTGCGATGAAACCATAAAGCGATCAAAGGAGAAAATGAAAATGAACAGAAAGTACCGTAAGACCGTTATCGCCGGCAACTGGAAGATGAACAAGACCCCCTCCGAAACCAAGGAGTTTATGACCCAGCTGAAGGCCATCCTGCCCAAGGGCCGCTGGTGTGATGTGGCGCTGTGCGTTCCCGCCGTGTGCATCCCCGCCGCCGTCCGCGCCATGCGGGAGACTCGGGTGGGCATTGGCGCCGAGAACTGCAACGCCAACGCCTCCGGCGCTTACACCGGCGAAATTGCCACCAATATGCTGGTGGATGCCGGCTGCAAGTACGTCATCATCGGTCACTCCGAGCGCCGCGCCATGGGCGAGACCGACGCCGATGTCAACGCCAAAGTCCTGGCTGCCCTGAACGCCGGCCTGACCCCCATCATGTGCTGCGGCGAGAGCCTGGAGCAGCGCCAGAGCGGCGTCACCACTGAGTGGATCACCATGCAGATCAAGCTGGGTCTGCAGAACGTCCCCGAGGACAAGATCCGCAAGGTCATCATCGCCTACGAGCCCATCTGGGCCATCGGCACCGGCCTGACCGCCACCCCCGAGCAGGCGGAAGAGGTCTGTGAGAACATCCGTAGCGTGGTGCGCAAGCTGTACTCCTCCAAAAACGCCCGTGCCATCTCCATCCTGTACGGCGGTTCCATGAACGACAAGAACGCTTTCGAGCTGCTGGCTCAGCCCGACATCGACGGCGGCCTGATCGGCGGCGCTTCCCTGGTTCCCGAGAAGTTCGTCAAGATCATCGAGGCAGCCAACCAGCCCGCTGTGTAATTACAAAACCTATTTCCGGGCAGCTGCATTTCCGCAGCTGCCCACTTTTCCATTTTCCATTCGACTGAGGTAATCGTATGCAGACTTTACTATTATCCGTCCAGGATCCGGAAACGCCTGTTCTTGCTGCGGAATTGATCAAGCAAGGGCAGCTGGTGGCGATTCCCACGGAAACAGTCTATGGTCTGGGTGCCAACGGCCTGGACGAGGCCGCCGTGGCAAAGATTTTTGAGGCCAAGGGTCGTCCCCAGGACAACCCTCTCATTCTGCATATCTGCGGGGCGGAGCAGATAGAACTGTTCTGCCACGACATTCCCCCGGCGGCCTATACCCTGGCGGAAAAATTCTGGCCCGGCCCGCTGACCATGGTGCTGCCTGCCCGGGACTGCGTGCCCCGGCGCACCACCGGCGGCCTGGATACCGTCGCCGTCCGCTGTCCGGATAACGCCGTGACCCGGGAGATCATCCGCCTCGCCGGAGTGCCCATCGCCGCCCCCTCCGCCAATCTTTCCGGCAAGCCCTCTACAACCACCGCCCAGCACGTGCTGCACGACCACGACGGCAGAATTTCCGCCGTGGTGGACGGCGGGCCTTGCCGGGTGGGCGTGGAATCCACCATTGTGGATTTGACGGAGGATCGTCCCAGACTGCTGCGCCCCGGCGGAATCACCCCGGAGCAGCTCACCGCCGTGCTGGGAGATCTGGTCATCGACAAAGCAGTCACCGCCCAGATTGACAAGGACGCCGTGGTAAAGGCTCCCGGCATGAAGTACCGCCACTATGCCCCGGCGGAGCCGGTTACAATCGTCTCCGGCAGCCGGGAGAAGGCCGCCGCCTATATCCGCCGTCACTTCACCCCCGGCGACCGGGTGCTGTGCTTTGAAGAAGAACTGCCCCTGTACGATGGGTGCAATCCCCTGGCCTATGGTCGGGAAGCGGATGTGAATACGCTTTCCGCTGGCCTGTTTTCCGCCCTGCGGGAGCTGGACGACCCATCGATTCATCAGGTGTACGCCCGCTGCCCCGTGGGCGGGGGCGTGGCCTACGCCGTGCAGAACCGGCTGAAGAAGGCTGCTGCCTTCCACATTGTAAACGCGGAGGAAGAGGCATGATCCTGGGCATCACCGGAGGCACCGGCTGCGGCAAAACCACCCTGCTGAATATTCTGAAGGAGCAGGGCGCGCTGGTGCTGGACTGCGACGCAATCTACCACGAGCTGCTCACCCGGGACGCTTCTCTGCTTGCCGCCATTGAAGCCCGATTTCCCGGGACGGTGGAGGCAGGACAGCTTCAGCGCAAAAAGCTGGGCGCTCTGGTCTTTTCCGACAAAAACGCCCTGCTGGATTTGAACAAAATCACCCACGCCGCCGTGAAGCGGGAGGTACTTTCCCGGCTGGAGCCAAAGCCCGAGCTTGCCGCCATTGACGCCATCGCCCTGTTTGAAGGAGGACTGGCGGAGCTGTGCGGCGTGACCGTGGCTGTCACCGCCCCGGTGGAAAACCGGGTGCGCCGCCTTATGCGCCGGGACGGTATTTCGGAAGCCTACGCCCGCAGCCGGATCGCCGCCCAGCCCAGGGAGGATTGGTTCCGGGTGAAATGCGATTATGTTCTGGAAAACACCGGAACCGAGCCGGAATTTCGAGAGAAATGCCTTGCGTTTTTACGGAAAATCGGTATAATGGAATTCACACACCCCAGCGCTGCCCCGTATTTTCCGGCGGAAGCGAACAACCACAGAAACATAGGAGGACAAGATATGACCACTGAAGAACTCCGCGACGCTCTGTTGGCATCGCCCAAAAACGGCTATACCCGCCTGTCCGACGCCCAGCGCGTCGAGATGGAGCGCTACGCCAAGCGCTACATGGCGTTCATGAACGCGTGCAAGACCGAGCGGGAGGCCACCGCCTGGGCTTCCCGGGAAGCGGAAAAGCTGGGCTACAAGCCCTTCACCCCCGGCATGGCGGCAAACCCCGGCGACAAGATCTACTACAATAACCGGGGCAAGTCCATTGCCCTGGCGGTCATCGGCAAGCGTCCGCTAAGCGAGGGCGCCAACATCTGCGCCGCCCACGTGGATTCCCCTCGGCTGGACATCAAGCCCAACCCTCTGTATGAGGATTCCGAAATTGCCTACCTCAAAACCCACTACTACGGCGGCATCAAAAAATACCAGTGGCCTACCATCCCCCTGGCGCTCCACGGCGTGGTGTACCGCAAGGATGGCACGGTTGTCCCCGTCACCATCGGTGAGGACGACAATGATCCGGTGCTGATGGTTTCCGACCTGCTGCCCCACCTGGCGGCGGATCAGATGCAGAAAGTCGCCGCAAAGGTCATCGAGGGCGAGCAGCTGAACGTGATCCTGGGTACCGAGCCCCTGGCGGGCGACGGGGATAACCTGGTCAAGCTGCACGTTATGAAGCTGCTGAATGAAAAATACGGTCTGGTAGAAAGCGATTTTCTCTCCGCCGAGCTGACCGCGGTGCCCGCCGGGCGCTGCCGGGAAGTGGGACTGGATCGGAGCCTCATCAGCGCCTACGGTCACGACGACCGGGTCTGCGCCTACGCCGAGCTGGACGCCCTGTTTGCCGTGGAAAATCCCGAAAAGACAGCCGTGTGTATTCTTGCGGACAAGGAGGAAATTGGCTCCGTGGGCATTTCCGGTATGCAGAGCCATTACTTTGAGCACTTCATGGGGGCTCTGTGCGATGCCCAGGGCGTTAAGCTCAGCGACTGCTTTGCCAATTCCTTCTGCCTGTCCGCGGACGTTTCCAACGCCTATGATCCCAACTGGCCCGAGACCTGTGACAAACGGAACACCAGCCAGCTGAACTATGGCGTTGCCATCTGCAAATACACCGGTTCCCGGGGTAAGAGCGGCGCAAGCGACGCTTCCGCCGAGGCTATGGGGCACGTCCGTTCCACTCTGGACGGAGCCGGCGTCATCTGGCAGATTGCCACCCTGGGCAAGGTGGATCAGGGCGGCGGTGGCACCGTTGCAGCCTTCATGTCCAACCGGAACATCGTCACCGTGGACGCAGGCGTGCCGGTGATCAGTATGCACGCTCCCACCGAGCTGGTTGCCAAGCTGGACTGCTACGAAACCATGCTGGCCTGCAAAGCCATTTACCTGGCCTGATTCCAATTAATGCATACTGAACAACGCAAAACGCCTTGAAAGTCAAGGCTTTCAGGCATTTTTTGCGTTGTTCGGGTGCAAGGGTTTTGCGCTAAAAAGTGCAAAGCCCTTGCACCTGCCGAATTGCATGGTACGCCATGCAATTCGGATACGCATTGATTTCTGTGTGAATTCCATAAAAACGGTTTCAAAGAGCCGTTTTTATGGTATTACGCACCTGACGGTGCGTGAATAAGCCGCAAAGCGGCTTATTCAGCAGACATTAATTAAAAACACGAAAAATCCCCGGCTTCGGTTGACCAGACCAAGCCGGGGATTTTTCAGAGAAAAAGAGAGGTAAGAAAATGAAAAAGAAAATAATCACTGTTTACGCTTCTTATTATACCCGGGGGGTATTAAAAAATAAGCGTGGAATTATTAAATAAGTATTAAGCAGGTAGAATACGGGAGCGCAGTTTTGTGTAAAACGCCAGATATGAACTTTTTGTAGCTTCTTCTCCCGGGGCCTTGACTTTTTTCCAAAATGGGGTATAGTAAGGACAAATGAATTAGCACTCTCATCGTTAGAGTGCTAAAGTGAAAGGAAGGCAAGGTAGATGAACTTCAACAATTACACGCAAAAATCTCTGGAGGCTGTCCAGAGTGCCCAGCAGCTGGCGGTTCAGAATTCCAACCAGCAGCTGGAACAGGTGCATCTGCTTCTGGCGCTGCTGCAGCAGGAGGGTGGACTGATCCCTCAGCTGCTGCGGAAAATGGATGTGACGGTGGAGAGCCTGGAGGCCGCCGCCAAGGCGGAACTGAACAAGCTGCCCGGGGTGAAAATGAGCCGGGAGGCGGATCGCTTCTATATCAGCGCCGACGTGGACGCCACCTTCACTGCGGCGGAACAGCAGGCAAAGACTATGAAAGACGAGTTCGTGTCCGTGGAGCATCTGTTCCTGGGACTGCTGGAAACCGCCCGGGGTGGTGTGAAGGAGCTGTTTGAGACTTACCGGATCACCAAAGAGAACGCCCTGAAGGCTTTGCAAACCGTCCGGGGCAACCAGAGGGTCACCTCCGACAACCCGGAGGGCACCTACGACGCTCTGGAAAAGTACGGCACCGACCTGGTCAAGCGGGCGCGGGAGCAGAAAATGGATCCGGTCATCGGTCGGGACGAGGAAATCCGCAATGTCATTCGGATTCTCTCCCGGAAAACCAAGAATAACCCCGTCCTCATCGGTGAGCCTGGCGTGGGCAAAACCGCCATCGCCGAGGGGCTGGCTCAGCGGATCGTCAAAAAAGACGTTCCCAAGCAGCTCCAGGACAAGACCATCTTCTCCCTGGATATGGGCGCGCTGATTGCCGGCGCCAAGTACCGGGGCGAATTTGAGGAGCGGCTGAAGGCCGTGCTGAACGAGGTCAAAAAATCCGAGGGCAGGATCATCCTCTTCATCGACGAACTGCACACCATTGTGGGCGCGGGCAAGACCGAGGGCAGCATGGACGCGGGCAACCTCTTAAAACCCATGCTGGCTCGGGGCGAGCTGCACTGCATCGGCGCAACGACCCTGGACGAGTACCGGCAGTATATCGAAAAAGACGCCGCCCTGGAACGCCGGTTCCAGCCGGTGCAGGTGGATGAACCCACGGTGGAGGACACCATTGCCATTCTCCGTGGACTGAAGGAGCGCTACGAGGTGTTCCACGGCGTGAAAATCGCGGATTCCGCCATCATTGCCGCCGCAACACTGTCCCACCGGTATATCACCGACCGGTTTCTTCCGGACAAGGCCATCGACCTGATCGATGAGGCCTGCGCCCAGATCCGCACGGAGATGGATTCCATGCCCACGGAGCTGGATGCCGTGTCCCGGAAGATCATCCAGATGGAGATCGAGGAGGCTGCGCTGAAGAAGGAAGAGGACGAGCTGTCCAAGGCGCGCCTTGTCGAGCTGCAGAAGGAGCTTGCCGAGGAGCGGGATTCTTTCAACGCCATGAAGGCTCAGTGGGAGAACGAAAAGAACGCCATCGGTCGGGTTCAGCAGCTGCGGGAAAAGATTGAAGATCTGAACCGTCAGATTGAGGCCGCCGAGCAGAGCTATGATCTGGAAAAGGCAGCGGAGCTGAAATACGGTCGCCTGCCGGAGGCCAAGAAGCAGCTGGAGGAAGAGGAGCGCCGTGCTCAGTCCGCCAAGGACAGCAATATCCTTCGGGATCGGGTCACCGACGAGGAAATCGCCAAGATCGTGGAGCGGTGGACGGGCATTCCCGTGTCCCGGCTGGTTCAGGGCGAGCGGGAGAAGCTGCTGACCCTGGACGAGACGCTCCACAAGCGGGTGGTGGGTCAGGACGAAGCCGTCCAGGCCGTCACCGAGGCCATCCAGCGCAGCCGCGCCGGCATTCAGGATCCCAACCGCCCCATCGGTTCCTTCCTGTTCCTGGGTCCCACCGGTGTTGGCAAGACCGAGCTTGCCAAGGCACTGGCTCAGGCGCTGTTCGACGATGAGAACAACATGGTGCGAATCGATATGTCCGAATACATGGAGAAATACTCCGTGTCCCGGCTCATCGGCGCGCCTCCCGGATATGTGGGCTATGAGGAAGGCGGTCAGCTGACGGAGGCCGTGCGCCGTAAGCCCTACTCCGTCGTCCTGTTCGACGAGGTGGAGAAGGCGCATCCCGACGTGTTCAACGTCCTGCTGCAGGTGCTGGACGACGGGCGAATCACCGATTCCCAGGGCAGAACCGTGGACTTTAAGAATACGATTCTGATTCTGACCTCCAACCTTGGCTCCGAGTATCTGCTGAACGGCATCAACCCTGACGGCACCATCGACGAGAGCGCCAAGGAGCAGGTACGCGCCCTTCTGCGCCGCACCTTCCGTCCCGAGTTTCTGAACCGTTTGGATGAGATCGTGTTCTATAAGCCCCTGACCAAGCAGAATGTGACCCAAATCATCGATCTGCAGATTGCCAAACTGAACCAGCGGCTGGCCGATCAGCAGATTCGCTGCGAGCTGACGCCCGCCGCCAAGAGCGCTATCGTGGACGCGGCCTACGATCCTCAGTATGGTGCCCGGCCTCTGCGCCGGTATGTCCAGCACACGGTGGAGACCATGCTCAGCAAGCGCCTGCTTCAGGGCGACATCACCCCGGGGCAGACCGTCACCGTGGACGCGGAAAACGGCGAATTGGTGATGAAATAATCCCCCGCGATTCTGTGGAAAAGCAAAACAGGGAAGCATCTCAGGATGCTTCCCTGTTTTGTATACCGCCGCTCATGGCATCGTGTCGGATTCCGTTGCGGCGTCGGTTTCCCAGGTATGAACCCAGTCAATCGCGGTCTGGGCAAAGGCGTCCACCACCGGCAGCGCCTCTCCTGCGGGAATTGCCAGCGCGATGGTACGGCTTGCCCGCGGTGCCAGGGGACGAACCACCAGATTCTGCGCCCGTCCACGAATAAGCAGCCGTGGCACGATGGAAATGCCCAGGCCCTGCTCCACCATGGCAAGAATGGCATAGTCGTCCTTGGTGGTGAACTTGATATTGGGATGCACTCCGGCAGCGTCCAGCGCCCGGTGAATGTCATGTGCCGAGCTTTGCAGCAGGCTGATAAACGGGTCCCGATCCAGCTCCTGAATGGGGATCTGGGACAGCCCTGCCAGCCGGTGATCCTTGGGAAGGATCGCAACCAGCGGATCCTCCGCCAGCGCGACGGTTCGCATTCCGGCAGGCCCCGGCAGAGTGACGAACCCCAGATCCACGCTGCCCTCCCGCAGCCACTGCTCCACGTCGTGATAGTCTCCGCTGCGCATTTCCAGCTTCGCCTTGGGATGCGCCGCCTGAAACACCCGGATCATCCCCGGCAGCCAGTGCACCGCCACGCTGGTGAACACCCCAATGCGCACTGTACCGGCATCGGCGCTGCGAATCTCTCCGATGCTCTCCGCCAGCTCCCGTTCCTTTTGCAGAATCGCCTGCATTTTCGGCAGCAGCAGCTTACCGGCCTCTGTAAGCTCAATACCGCCCCGGCTACGGTGCATCAGGCTGAAGCCGTACTCCGCCTCCAGATCGCTGAGGATGTGGCTGATCCGGGACTGGGTGGAGCCCAGAGATTCCGCTGCCTTCGTCAGGCTCCCCAGTTCCACCGTCCGGACAAATGCTTCATATTTTTTCAAACTCATGCCCGTTTCTCCCTCTCATGCGTTTTTTTCATGCTGTATTGTAGATTATAGCATACTTTCTTTCCGTCAGCAATCCTTTTTTTGTGGAATTCGGCGTGATGATTTCCGTTGCAAAACCGCCCTCGGCGGAGTATAATCAAAGCATCACAAATATAGCATGATTATATGAAATAATTTCATGCATTGTAGAAAGAGGGATCCCTATGAATATTGTGGAGATGCTGGTTTTCGTTGCCTATTTCCTGTTTATGCTGGGCATCGGCGTATACTTCTTCCTGAGATCCAAGAACGCGGGAGAAAAGGACTACTTCCTCGGCGGTCGGAATATGGGTGCCTGGGTCTCCGCCCTGTCCGCCGGCGCTTCCGACATGAGCGCGTGGGTGCTGATGGGCCTGCCCGCTTCCATCTACGCCTTCGGGATTGGGCAGACCTGGATTGCCATTGGGCTGGGCATCGGCTACGCCCTGAGCTGGATCTTCGTAGCGCCCCGGCTGCGCCGGTTCTCTATCGCCGCCAAGGACTCCATCACCATCCCCCAGTATCTGACCAACCGGTTCCTGTCCGGAAAGAAAATCCTTCAGGTGCTGTGCGCGGTGATCTTCCTGGTGGCCTATACCATCTATGCAGCGTCCTCCATCAAGGCCTGCGGCACACTGTTCAACACGGTCATGAACATCGACGCCACCGTAGCCATGTATCTCGCGGCGTTCATCATCATCGCCTATACCTTCCTTGGAGGCTTCTCCGCCGTGTGCTGGACGGACTTCTTCCAGGGACTGATTATGCTGGCTGCCCTGCTGCTTGCGCCCATTTTCGCCCTGGCGCTGGTGGGCAAGGGCGAAGGCGCTGTGGGTGCGCAGCTGCCTGACGGTTTCTTCCATTTCTTCACCTCTCCCCAGGACATTATCTCCGGTCTGGGCTGGGGTCTCGGCTATTTCGGAATGCCGCACATTATCATCCGGTTCATGTCCATTAAGAGCGAGAAGGAGCTGCGTAAGTCCAGCGTCATCGGCATCACCTGGACAACCATCATCCTGACCATGTCCGCCCTCACCGCCGTAGCCGGACGGCTGTATCTGGGAGAAATCGCCGATTCCTCCACCGTCTTTATCACCATGGTGCGCAGGATCTTCCCCGCGCTGGTATCCGGCTTGCTGCTGTCTGCCATTTTGTCCGCAGCCATGTCCACCGCCGACTCCCAGCTGCTCGCCGCCTCCTCCGCCTTCGCCAGCGACGTTTACAAGCCCCTGATCCGCAAGAACGCCTCCAACCGGGAAATGCTCTGGGCAGGCCGCATCGTAGTGGCTGCCATCGCCATCATCGCTCTGTTCATCGCCTCCAATCCCAATTCCGGCACCATCATGGGTCTGGTAGAAAACGCCTGGGGCGTGTTTGGCGCTGCCTTCGGCCCCGTGATTCTGCTGAGCCTGTACTGGAAGAAGCTGACCTTCGGCGGCACGGTCGCCGGTATCGCCGCAGGCGCTGTCGTGGACGTGCTGTGGCTGCTGCTTGCCGGTTCCACCGGAATCTACGAGATCGTGCCCGGTTTCCTGGCGGGACTGCTGGCCGCCGTGCTGGTGTCCCTTCTGAGCAAAGGCCCCGGTGCGGAGGTGGAAGCCCTGTTTGACCGGGCATCCCAGCCGGAAGCCTAAAGGGGAAACCACTTCCCTGATACACTCCTATGATGACAAAACGCAGACGCCAATCAAGCCAAAGGTTTGACGGGTGTCTGCTTTTTTGCCCGTACCCTGCAATAGGCCATCCTATTTTCTGTTGCCATGGGGAAAAGCGCGAAAATCGTAATATTTTGGTAATCCCGTCGGGCAAAGACTATGGTATACTGACAGCAGACGGACGCACATACCGATGGGAGGCTGGGAATATGGAAAATCGGGTTCTGGTTATCGAGGATGACGCGGCAATCGCCCAGACGCTGAAGCTGAATCTGGAATGCGCAGGCTATGCGGTCACAGTCTTTGATAATGGGCTTTCTGCCTGGAATGGGCTGGAGCGGGAACACAACTATGATCTGGCGCTGCTGGACATGATGCTGCCGGGGGTGGACGGCTTTACGCTGCTGCCAAAGCTGAAGGAATACGGCATTCCAGTCATCTGCCTCACCGCCATGGGGGATGCTCAGCACGAGGTGCAGGGTCTGCGGGGCGGCGCGGAGGATTACATTGCGAAGCCCTTTGATATGCTGGCACTGCTGGTTCGCATGGAGAAAACCTTGCAGCGCACCGGGCGGCTGAATCAGGTCTACCATTTCCGGGATTTGACGCTGGATGCCGCCAACAGGAAGCTGACGAGAAGCGGAACGGAAATTCCCCTGCCTCCGCTGGAATTCGATGTTTTGGCGGTGCTGATGAAGAACAAAAACCGGACGGTGTCCAGAGAGCGAATCTTAAACGAAATCTGGGGGCAGGACTATTTCGGAGACATTCGCACGGTGGATGTCCGGATTGCCAACCTTCGGAAAAAGCTGGGTCTGGCAGAAGAAATCCGTACCATCTCAAAAGCCGGTTACCGGTTGGAGGAACGATGAAGCTGAGAACAAAACTCACCGCCATGTGCGCGGTACTGCTGCTGATCACGGCGGCGGCACTGTCCGGTGCCATGCTCTGGCAGGTACGGGAGCAGTCCTACAAAAACCTGACCCAGCGTTCCGAGGAAAAACTGGCAGGACTGGTAAGCACGTTCGGAGAAGCCGTTACCCGTAATTATTCCACAGCAGAGTCGCCAAGTTCCCAAAAAGCAGTTTTGCAGTATTGCTTCCGGAATTGCGGCGTGGATGGGGGTGTCCTCGCCGTGGCGGGAGAGCTACTGTCTGCACCGACCCGGATTGACCCGCGGAGTTATCTGAATCTACATCTGGGGGGCGGCGTTCAGACTGCCCGATGCAGCGCCGGAGGAAAGGACTACCTGATCGTGGGGCGCGCCGTGGAATTGAAGCAAGCAGAATGCCAGGTGTATCTTGTGGCGGATACCTCTTATATCCGCGGGGAGCTGGGACAGCTTCTCGTCCGTTTTCTTCTATTGGCACTGGGCATCTGCGTTTTGGGACTTTTCGTGGTACGATGGCTGATTCGCCGGGCGCTGGCGCCCTTGTCCCAGCTGCAAGCCACGGCGGACAGGATTGCCTCCGGGAACTACGGGGAACGGGTCAGTGTGGCGTCCCGGGACGAAGTGGGGCTTTTGGCGGAAAACTTCAACCGGATGGCGGAAGCGGTGGAAACCCATGTGCAAACTCTGACGGAGCAAAACGCCCGACAGCAGCTTTTTATCGGGGGCGTCACCCATGAGTTCAAGACCCCGCTGACATCTCTGCTTTTGAATGTGGACACCCTCCGGACAGTCTACCTTCCGGAAGAAAAGCGGGAGGCGCTGCTGGAATCCATGGACAGCCAGCTGCGTTGGCTGGAGCAGATGGTGCAGAAGCTGCTGAAACTGATCTCCCTGGGCAAATCTGCCCAGATAAAACCGTCCTCCGTGCCGGAGCTGTTGGAACAGGTGGAGGAGATGACAAAGCCAATTATGGTAAAATATGGAACAACGCTGGAGATTTCCTGTGCAGCGGACAAGCTGCCCATGGACAAAGACCTGCTGTGTTCCGCTCTGGTAAATCTCATTGAGAACAGCGCGAAGGCATCCTCCCCCGGGCAGTCCATTCGCCTCCGGGCGGAAGGAAACCGATTGGAAGTCTCAGACAGTGGACGGGGCATCCCCCGGAAGGATCTGAACCGGGTCACGGAACCGTTTTACATGGGCGACCCCTCCCGCAGTAAGAAAAACGGCGGATTTGGTCTGGGGCTGGCGCTGGTGAAGGAGATAGCCGCCGTTCACGGGGCGGTGCTGGAGCTGGAGAGCACCCCCGGCGCGGGAACCACCGTGCGGATTGTTTTCCCGGCAAGCTGTAATGAAACGGTAATCGGGCAGTAACCTTTTCTTCCCCACTGCGTGGTATGCTGATGCCATCAGATCTCCCAGAAAAGGAGAAAGAAAGGATGTGCAAACATGAAGAAAAACAAATTGCGGCTTTTGTCCGGCCTGCTGGCGCTGATCATGCTTTCCGGGTGCGCCGGGCAGCAGACCCAGCCGGAGGCTACCAGCGTCAATCAGGCAATGCTCATTGAAAAGAGCGCCCAGGAGCAGGAAAGCTATTCTTTCCCGGAAAAATTCACCGGGGACTGGACAGCCCAGGAGGGTAAGCTCACCATCCACGCGGACGCGGAGGTGGTGGCGGAACAAGGTGTGGTGCTTCCCACCGCCACTGTGACCCCCAGAGAATTTACCCAGGAGGATGTGGACAATCTGCTGAAGGTATTCCTGAAGGGCGAACCTCTCTATGATTGTGTCAATACCAAGGAAGATTGCAGGAAATCTATCGAGTATGTACAGTCTCCCCAATGGCACTCAGACCCGGATGCTCCGGAACAAACGCCGGAGCAGTTGGAAGCCCGCCGTCAGGAGTTGATCGCATACTATACCGCGGAAATGGAAAAAGCGCCGGAAGAGCGCCCCATTATCCACGGCTTTTCCGATTCCAGTAAAAGTGACACAATATCCGGAACTGCAACGGTTGACGGAAACACGCTACATGTTCACGTGGATGCGGGTCGGGTTGGAAAAGCAGAAGCTGCCGTTTACCGCACTGACTTTGCGCCGAATGGCTTTGGCGGGGAATACAATATCGATGAAGGAACGCTCCCAAGCACGGAGGAAGCAATCGCCATAGCCGACGCACTTCTGCAGGAACTGGGGATGTCCGACATGGTCTGCGACGATGTACTGCCCCAAAACAACGGTACGCTGATGCTGTACTATGTGCCCACGGTAAACGGGATCCGGCTCAGCAGCATTCGGGAGGACGTCGTTCAGGCAGACGGATCCCAACTCCACCTGTATCGGAATTACAGTGCCAGCGAGGAAAAGAACCCCGATACCGTTTCCTGGTATATGGAAAACATTCAAATTATCGTCGGCAGCGATGGAATCTATTCTTTTATCTGGCGCTCTCCCAGCGAGGAAGTTTCGGTTAAGCAGACCCAATCCGCCCTGCTCCCCTTTGACGAAATCGCGTCCATCGCCAACACCATGCTGCCTGTCGTTGTCATCGGGCCAAAGGAAACAAGTCTGGTTGAACTGGATCGTATCAACGGTTTCGATACCCATATGGATGTGGAAATCACAAAAGTATCCCTAACACTGATGCGCATTCGTGACAAAGGCTCCCTGCAGGGCACCATTGTTCCGGTGTGGGACTTCTGGGGCACCTGGAATTGGTATGAGCCTGGGGATGGTGCCTCTGATTCGATGAGAAAAGGAGCAAACTATACCACACAACCCATGCTGACCCTGAATGCCATTGATGGCAGCGTGGTAAACCGACAGTTAGGGTATTGAGTAAGAAGGGTTTTCCTTTGGCGGATACGGTGCCCTTGCCGTACGCTGATGAATTCTGACATCAATCTGGCATCATTTAAGTGATTTATCCTGATTATTTGTGATGGTTTTTGACGCCATTAGAAATCTGAAAGCAGAACGAAAAAGCCCTAGAACCGTTGCGGCTCTAGGGCTTTTCGCTTGGTGGGAGTGTTCCTATAGGGCTTTTGGAAAAATCAAATTGTACCAGCCCTTTTCCATCATTCATACTCCGGTTTGATCCACATCCCCACGGGATGCGTCTCAAATCGGAGGGACTCTCCCACGGGCTAAAAACAGTCCACCGGACTGTTTTTACGGCAGCTTGCGCTGCCGCCGCCCTTTCGAGCCCCGCCTGACACATCAAAAACGGGTCATCCCCCATGGGATGACCCGTTTTTGGTACGCCAGAAGGGACTCGAACCCCCGACCTACTGATTCGTAGTCAGTCACTCTATCCAACTGAGCTACTGGCGCATGGGCGCTCTCTTCAAGCGCTTGAATATCATAGCACATCCCTTATAAAAAAGCAAGTGCTTTTTTCATCTTTCCCCGGTTTTTTCTGTTTCCCGCGCCGCCTTCTTGACAGTATCCCTCCGGGTGTTGTAAAATAGTCGGAAAAGGAGGGCGGCGTATGGGAGATCTGGATTTATCGTTACTTCCGGAGCTGCTGCTCCCCTGGTACCGGGAGAACCGCCGGGAGCTGCCCTGGCGGCAGACGAAGGACGCCTACCCCATCTGGCTGTCGGAGATCATGCTGCAGCAGACCCGGGTGGAAGCGGTAAAGGGGTATTACGCCCGGTTCCTCGCCGCCCTGCCCACGGTGCAGGCGCTGGCTGACTGCGACGACGACACCCTGCACAAGCTCTGGGAGGGGCTGGGCTACTACAGCCGGGTGCGGAACCTCAAGAAGGCCGCCCAGGTGATCGTCACGGAATACGGCGGTATATTCCCCCGGACATATGACGCCGTGCTGGGACTGCCTGGCATCGGTGAATACACGGCGGGAGCCATCTGCTCCATCGCCTTTGATCTGCCCACCCCGGCGGTGGACGGCAACGTGCTCCGGGTCTTTTCCCGGCTGACGGACGACCCCTCCCCCATTGATCTTCCCGCCGTGAAGGCAAAGGTGCGCGGCAGTCTGGCTGCCATTTACCCGAAGGAAGCGGGGGCGTTCACCCAGGCGCTGATGGAGCTGGGGGCGACCCTCTGCGGCCCCAACCGAAAGCCGGACTGTAAAAACTGCCCCTGTCGGGGCATCTGCCTGGGCTTCCAAAACGGAACGGCGGAGTCGCTGCCGGTGAAATCCCCCAAAAAGGAGCGTCGCCAGGAGGATCGGACGGTTTTCATTTTCCGCTGCGACGGGCGCTACGCCCTGGAAAAGCGCCCGAACAGGGGGCTTCTCGCGGGGCTGTGGCAGTTTCCCAACGTTCCGGGGCATTTGACCACAGCCCAGGCGCTGTCCCAGGCAGAGCAAATGGGTCTGCGTCCCCGGGAAGTTCTCCGGGAAGTGGAACGAAAGCATATTTTTACCCACATTCAGTGGAATATGAAGGGGATTTATCTGGAAGTTTCGGAAGCAGGCGGCGGCTACCGCTGGCTTTCCCCGGAGGAAATTGACGCCCAGGCGGCGCTGCCCACGGCGTTCCGACTGTTTTGGGAGGAGAGATAGACTTGTACGATTTTCACATTCATTCCCGGGTGTCCTTTGATGGTCACGACACCGGCTTGGCTCTTGCCCGAGCCGCGAAGGCCGCCGGTCTGCGGGAAATCTGCTTTACCGACCATCTGGACTATGATCCGCTGGGCCGAATGGGAAATCTGGCCTTCCGCACCGAGAATTACAGCGCCGAATATGATCCGCTGGAGCTGGAAGGTCTGACCATCCGCCGGGGCGTGGAATTCGGATTGTCCCGGGACAATCAAGCCCAGTTCCAGAAGGATCTACAGCGCCGCCCCTTTGATTTTGTTCTGGGTTCCATCCATTTTGTGGATGGGCTGGACGTGTATTTTGACGAATTCTGGCAGGGGAAAACCGTCTATCAGGCGGAGCGGCGATACCTGGAGGAGACACTGGCATGCGTTCAGGCGCACAGTGATTTTGATGTTTTGGCTCACCTGACCTACATCAGCAAGCCGCCCTGCCATCCCACCCACCGCCCGGTGTCCTATGAGACCCACCAGGAGATCATCGACGAAATTCTGAAAGCGCTGGTAAAAAAGGACAAGGGGCTGGAAATGAACACCAGCGGCGTTGACCGCTGCGGTGATTTTCTCCCCTCCGCCGATATTTTCCGGCGGTTCCGGGAGCTGGGAGGGCAGATCGTCACCGTCGGTTCCGACGCCCACCGCTGTGACCGGGTGGGGCAGTACACCTCCCGCGCCTGTGACATTCTGAAAGACATCTTTGGGTACGTCTGTACCTTTGAAAACCGCCAGCCGGTGTTTCACAAGCTGTAAAATAGGAACATTCAGTAAGAAGCCAGTGTAGGCTACGGCTGCCTTTTTGACAATCTGAAAAGCGCAGGGCAAAATGCCCTGCGCTTTGTTTCTGGAACTCAATCGTCGTAGACTGCGGACAGGTCATCGTAGTAGGCCATCATTTCTTCCTCGGTGTCGAAGTTGGCGACGTACATCTGGTTCGCCATGGCGCCGGAGAGAGCCTCGGGGATTCGACCCCACATGACCATCTTGGAGCCGTACTTCATCATGACCTCGTAATCGTCCAGCTTGTAATGCCGTCCGTCCCGGCGTCCGTAGAAGGCGCAGAAGTGATGATTGCCGATGGGCTTGGTATTGCAGTCGAAGGCCACCATATCCGCCCAGATCTTATATACATCCGTCTCCTGGGAGTAGTTGTACATTTCAGGCGTATAGCCGCCGGCGGGGCGCATATTGACCTCCAGACCCAACACGTCGCCCTTCTTGCCCAGACCCTCCTGATCCTCGTTGAGGACGAAGAATTCCAGGTGGATGAACCGGCTCTTGACGCCGAAGGCCTTGATGGTGGCAAGACCCGCCTGACGAATCTTCTCCGGCAGCTCCTTCACCAGATAGTACACGGAATCGCCCTGGGTGTTCACAATGTCCATCAGGGACAGAGGCGTAATATTGCCGGATTCAAACAGCACCTCGCCCTTGGAATCGACAATGCCGTCGAAGGTCTGGACGTAGCCGTTGACAAATTCCTCCATGATGTACACATTGTCGTCCTTGGAATCGATGAACCACCGGACATCCTCGTCGGACTGTAGCTTATAGGTGTTGTTGGCGCCCACGCCGTTGTCCGGCTTGACCACCACGGGATAACCCACGGTGTGGGCGAATTCCAGCGCGTCCTCCAGCCCCTCCACCAGGTGATACCGGGCAGTGGGGATGCCGGCCTTGGCATAGTACTCCTTCATGCAGGACTTGAACTTGATCTTGTCCATTTCGTCCAGCTTGGGGCCGGTGGTGATGTTGAACTCGGTACGCAGAGCGGCGTCCCGCATCAGCCAGTATTCGTTGTTGCTCTCCAGCCAGTCGATCTTGCCGTGCTTGTAGGTCAGGAAGGCGACGGCGCGGAAGACCTCGTCGTAGTTCTCCAGCGAGGAGACCTTGTAGTATTCGTTCAGGGAGGCCTTGAGCTCCGGCATCAGCTGGTCATACGGGCAGTCGCCGATGCCCAGCACGTTCATGCCGTTGCGCTTGAGCTCAGCGCAGAACTTCCAGTAGTTCGTCGGGAAATTCGGGGAGATGAAGACGAAGTTTTTCATTTGAAACACTCCTTTTCATGAGTAAATAAATGAAGGGCCATATCACAGGGGAAGGCGGCTTTGAAAAAGAGGAGCCTCTTACTGCTCGCCGAGGATGAAGGGCAGGTAATAGGCCGTCTGCTTGTACCACCAGTCCCAGTCGTGGTTGACGTCGTAGCCCCAGAAGTTGACCCAGCCGTTGATGCCCTTGCGCCTGAGCACGCCGTCAAGTCGCGCGGTGCTCGCCTTGAGCACGTCCTCCCACGCGCCCTGGCC
>JAQXPK010000011.1 GCA_029100605.1 Bacillota bacterium
CCATCCCCACCAGCCTGTCCGCGGATCAGGTGAAGGTGGGCGCCCTGGTTCGCTGCGGCAAGATGATATTCAAGATCATCGAGGTGACCGACGACTCCATCCGGGTCGCCACTGTGGGTTGGCTGTCCGAGGCGGATTTGGCGGATATGCTGGCCTGCCTGGAAAAGTACCTCTCCGACGCTCAGATTGCCAAGCTCATCGGCGAGCCTGCGCTTCTGGAGCAGGAGCTGGTTGCCAGGTTCTTCGGCGACGGCAGGGAACACATCGCCTTCTACGCTTCCAGAGACCTGTTCGCATAAACGTCCATGTCAGGCAGAGGATCCGAACCCACGGGGTCTCGGATCCTCTGTGCATGAAAACTCTGATTTTTCCGAAAATAACATTTGACAAATGGAAGCAAAGCCTATATAATATCTAGGCACGACTGTGAGGAGGGGAAATGTATGCTGCTGGGACTTGCCAAGATTCTGGATTGTCCGGGCGCAAGCGTCTCCTTTTCCACCAGTGTCGATCTGAGCGATCTTCGCTACGGTGTCAGCTACCCCGTGTCCGAGCCGGTTCTGGCTCAGGGTACGGTGCGGAACACCGCCGGGGTGCTGGTCATGACCGGTGAACTCACCACCACCATTCACGGCACCTGCGACCGCTGCGCCAGGGACTTTGACCGGGACATTCGCTTCCCCATCAACGTAGTTCTGGTGACGGAAATGGCAGACGAAGAGAACGAGGACGAGTGGGTATTCCCTCTGGAGGGAGACAGCGCCGATTTGGATGACATTGTCCGGACGGTTTTCGTCCTGAATCTGGATTCCAAGCTGCTGTGCCGGGAGGACTGCAAGGGAATTTGCCAGCGCTGCGGCAAAAACCTCAACGACGGCCCCTGCGGCTGCCAGAAGGAGCTGGATCCCCGATTTGCTGCTTTGAAGCAGCTTCTTGAGAAGTAAATCCAATTAGGCTGTGAAAAGCAGTTTGACCAAGGAGGTGTCACCATGGCTGTCCCTAAGTGTAAAGTGTCCAAGGCCCGCCGCGATAAGCGCCGTGGCTCCAACTGGAAGCTGTCCGCTCCCAGCGTAACGGTTTGCCCCAAGTGCGGCGAGCCCGTCATGCCCCACAGAGCCTGCAAGTCCTGCGGTACCTACAACGGCCGTCAGGTCGTGTCCGTGGAGGCGGAGTAAGCAAATGCGGAAAGTCAGAGGAAGGCCTTCGCCTTCCTCTTTTTCCATATCTGCACCGCTTTTTCCGCAGGGCTTATGTCATGACCCCGCCCCGCATGAAATTTTCCCGTTGCTTTTACTATCAAATTGTGCCATAATATATTGACCCCTATACGAAAGGAAGTGTTCCCATGGCAAAACCTCTGGTCGCCATTGTCGGGCGGCCCAATGTAGGCAAATCCATGCTTTTCAATAAACTCACCGGACAGCGCACCTCCATCGTGGAGGACACCCCGGGCGTCACCCGGGATCGAATTTATGGCAGCTGCGAATGGTGCGGACGCACCTTCTCCCTGGTGGATACCGGCGGTATTGAACCGGACACCGACAGCGAAATGCTGAAGTTCATGCGTCGTCAGGCGGAAATCGGCATTGAGCTGGCAGATGCCATCATCATGGTGGTGGATGTGCGCTCCGGCGTCACCGCCGCCGACCAGGACGTTGCCACCATGCTGCGCAAATCCGGCAAGCCCATCGCCCTGGCGGTGAACAAGTGCGACACCATCGGCCCCGTGAATCCCGACGTGTACGAGTTTTACAGCCTTGGCATCGGCGACCTGTTCGAGATCTCCGCCATCCACGGTCACGGCACCGGCGATCTGCTGGACTGGGTGCTGGAGAATATTCCGGAGGATGCGGAGGACGAGGACGACAGCGATGTCATCAAGGTCGCCATCGTGGGCAAGCCCAACGTGGGCAAATCCAGCCTTCTCAACCGGATTCTGGGCGAGGAGCGGGTCATCGTCTCCAATGTCGCCGGCACCACCCGGGACGCCATCGACTCCTACTATGAAAATGAGACCGGCAAGTACTGCTTCATCGACACCGCCGGTATGCGCCGGAAGAGCAAGGTGGACGACGCCATCGAAAAATACTCCAATATGCGCTCCATCAGTGCCATCGACCGGGCGGATGTGTGCCTGATCCTCATCGATGCCAACGACGGCGTCACAGAGCAGGACACCAAAATCGCCGGGCTTGTCCACGAGGCGGGAAAAGCCGCCATTATTGTGGTAAACAAGTGGGATGCGGTGGAAAACAAGGAAACCAACACCATGCGGGACATGGAAGTCAAGGTGCGCCAGGGCTTAAGCTATATGCTCTACGCCCCGGTGCTGTTTCTCTCCGCCCTGACAGGTCAGCGGGTGGACAGGCTCTTCCAGGTGATCCAGGACGTTCACGCCCAGAACACCAGCCGCATCACCACCGGCGCGCTGAACAGCGTCCTTGCCGACGCCACCGCCCGGGTGCAGCCTCCCACGGACAAGGGCCGCCGTCTGAAAATCTACTATATGACCCAGGCCAGCACCAAGCCGCCCCACTTCGTCATTTTCTGCAACGACGCAAAGCTCTTCCACTTCTCCTACCAGCGGTATCTGGAAAACCAGATTCGGGAGGTTTTCAATCTGACGGGCACCCCCATCCGCATCACCATTCGCCAGAAGGGCGACAAGGAGGACACATAATGGAAGTCCGTGCAATCCTGACCGCCGTCATTGCCTATCTGCTGGGCAACCTGAACGGCGCGGTGGTGGTCAGCCGCCTGGTGGCTCACGAGGATGTCCGCACCAAGGGCAGCGGCAACGCTGGGCTCACCAACTTCACCCGGAACTACGGCGCGGCCACCTCGGTATTTGTAATCCTCATTGACGTGGGCAAGGCTGTGGCCGCCTGTCTCATCGGCGGCCTGCTGCTGAAAGCCTACGGCCATTATACCGACGGCGTGGCCCTGGGTGGGCTGTTCGTCATTCTGGGCCACGACTTTCCTGCCCTGCTGGGCTTCAAGGGTGGCAAAGGTATCTTAAGCGGCGTCACCGTGGCGCTGATGATGGACTGGCGCATCGGGCTGTTCGTCTTCGGCATTTTCCTGGTGGCCTACCTGCTGACGAAATATGTTTCCCTGGGCAGCGTCCTGTCCTCGGGTTCCTTCGGCTTCTTCTACGCCTGGGTTCATTGGGGGGAGGGCTGGTTCCCTATCGCAGTAGGCTTCTGCCTCAGCGCCCTTATCGTCTGGATGCACCGGGGCAATATTGTTCGCCTGGTGAAGGGCGAGGAGCGGAAAACCAATCTCTTCGGGAAAGGAAGCAAGAAATGAAAGCTGCCGTAGTCGGCTGCGGAGCCTGGGGCACCGCTCTGGCCATCCGCTTGTGCAAAAACGGACACGACGTGACCCTCTGGACCCACGACGGCAGCCGGGTGCCCCAGATGCGGGAAACACGCCGCAATCCCCGCCTCCCCGGAGCGGTACTGCCGGAAAACCTGGAAATCCGGTCGGACTGCGCCTGTGTCGCCGGGTGCCGTCTCGTGGTCATGGCGACCCCCTCCTTCCCTCTTCGTGATGTCAGCAGGCGCATCGCGCCCTACCTGGAGGAGGACGCCGTGGTAGTCTCCGTCACCAAGGGCTTGGAGCAGGGCACCCATCTGCGCATGAGCCAGGTGGTAGCCCAGGAGACCGGCAGAGAGGTCGTTGCCCTCACCGGCCCCAGCCACGCGGAGGAGGTATGCGTCAACCAGCCCACCGGGCTGCTGTCCGCCAGCACCAACCAGGCTCTGGCGGAATTTGTTCAGGACGCCTTTATGTCCGATACCCTTCGGGTGTACACCAGCCCCGACCCTGTGGGCGCGGAGCTGGGCGGCGCGCTGAAAAACGTTATCGCCCTGTGTGCGGGCATCACCGACGGTCTGGGCTTTGGCGATAATGCCAAGGCCATGCTCATGACCCGGGGTCTCACGGAAACCGCCCGGCTGGGCGTAGCCCTGGGCGCTAAGAAGGAAACCTTTGCGGGGCTTGCCGGTGTGGGCGATCTCATCGTCACCTGCACCTCCATGCACTCCCGGAACCGCCGGGCGGGCATTCTCATCGGGCAGGGGAAAACACCCCAGGCCGCTATGGAGGAGGTCGGCGCCGTTGTGGAAGGGTATTACGCCGCCAGATCCGCCTATGAACTGGGCAAAGCCAAGCGCATCGATATGCCCATCACCGAGGCTGCCTACAAGGTGCTCTACGAAGGCGCGGATGTGAAGGCGGCTGTAAAGAGTCTCCTGAGCAGACAGCGCAAGGCAGAATCTGAGGACGCAGGCTGGCTGTAATTCCACGCAAAAAACGGCATCCCACCCGGGATGCCGTTTTTCAAAGAAACTTCAATCCAGCTCCGCCATGTTCAGAACCTCGCCCTCCTGGGTCAGGGGCTCCAGGCAGCCATCCCGAATGAGATAGCCCTCCCCGAAGAGCAGCAGCTGCTCGTCATCCTGATAGAAGAAGCTGCCATCGGGTATGGCGAAGAAGGTGTGTCCCCAGCTGTCGGCGTAGGTGATGTCCTCGAAGAGGCGCCGCCCGTCCAGAATGTTGTCCCTCACCTTCTGGTAGTGGGGCAGTACGTTCACATCGGTCAGCCCGAGGCCGGGGGCAAAGCGCCGGAAGTCCGGATCGGACTCCCCTTCCTCCTCCGGCTGGACGTAAACCTGGTCGGCGCAGTTCATGCTGCCCGCGCTGATGCCCATGACCACGCCTTCAAACCCCTCCAGCAGCTCCCGCAGATGGATGCTCTGGAAAAACGCGTTCTGGGTGGGCACATGACCGCCGGCAAGCACGATGAAGTCGCTGTCTGCCACCAGCGTCTCCGCCTGATCGGCGTCGGAACCATCCAGGACAGCGTAACGGCTGAAGAAGATACCCTCGTCGCCGAAAGCGGAAACCATATCCGTTCCAAACTGGCAGGTCAAATCGTGGCGCTCCGGGTCGGCGCATACAAACAGAGCGCGGCAGAAGGGCGGCAGCGCCTCCCGAATGCGGTCAACGAAACCGTTGGCATTGGAAAGCACCGCCCGGTCAGCCCCGTCCACGAAGGGGCTGCTGGTTAAAAATACGGTCATACAGACACCTCTCGAGAAGATACGGGATACAAAGATACAAGATACGAAATAATGTTTCATGCAGATCGGCTTAACTCAGCAAACCGGCAAATTGCAGTTTGGCGGCGAGTCGCCGCTGACAATGCGTGCCCAGGTGGTCTATGGTCGTTACGCCATTGGGCACCGCTCGGTTCATTACGGAGCAATAAATTACAGTTTGGCGGACGAAAGCCTTCCCCTTGAGGGGAAGGTGGCTCGCCGTTAGGCGAGACGGATGAGGTGTCGCCGCGACAGCGGCGTTACCCTGCCCCAATTCGCCGAAACGTTTTCCTATTGATACACGGGTACTGCACACCTCATCAGTCAAAAATCAAAGATTTTTGCCAGCTTCCCCTCAAGGGGAAGCCTTGGGCACCGCGCGCCAAATTCCAATTTGTCGGTTGGCTGAGCAAAAGCGATAAGCACATAATGTTCTTCAGATTCGGGTTCCGGGGAAGTATTCCTCCACAAAATCCACCTTCTCCACCCGGAAGGACTTGCCGTTGAGATAGGCCAGCGCCCCGGCGTCGGTGGTGAAGGTGAAGGTGAGCTTGTAGGAATACAGCGCCTGGTAATTCCGGTCGAAATGCTTGTCCAGCTTACCGTACTTGCCGTCCCCCAGCAGGGGGTGTCCCGCATGGGCAAACTGGGCGCGGATCTGATGGGTGCGCCCGGTAATCAGTTCGCACTCCACCAGGGACACTCCGCCCGCGCTGGCGATGGTTCGATAGTTGGTCTGGCAGGTCTTGCTGCCGGGCTGGGGCGTGTCCGTGACGAACACCCGATTTTTCTTGGCATCCTTGAACAGATACCCCTTCAAGGTTCCCTCCCGGGGCTTGGGAGTTCCCTCCACGATGGCGAGATACCGCTTGTCGATCTCCCGATCCCTGATCTTCTGGTTCATCACCCGCAGTGCCTCGGCGGTTTTGGCGGCGATGACAATACCGCCGGTATTCCGGTCGATGCGGTTGCACAGAGCCGGGGTAAAGGCGTTTTCCTCCCGGGGACGCCACTCCCGCTTCTGGTACAGATACGCCTGGATCTGATCGATGAGGGTGCGCCCATACTCCGCGCCGTCGTGGGGGTGCACCGCAAGACCCGGGCGCTTGTCCACCAGTAAAATGTGATCGTCCTCATAGACGATACGCAGCTTGGGATTCGCCACGGTGAGATAGGCGTTATCCTCCCGGGGCTTGTCGAAAAACTCATCGTTGATATATAACTGCAGTACATCCCCCGCCTGCAGCCGGGTATCCCGCTCCACCCGCTTGCCGCCCAGCTTGATCCGCTTCAGGCGAATATACTTCTGAGCCAGGGAAGCCGGCAGCAGGGGCACGGCCTTCGCCAGGAAGCGATCCAGCCGCTGCCCCGCGTCATTGGCACCGATGGTGATTTCTCTCATAGCGCACCCATGTCCTCGTCGAAATGACGGTTTACCTGATCGGTGAATTCGACAGCCGCGTTGTAGCCCAGCTTCTTCTGACGGTTGTTCATGGCGGCGACCTCCAGAATCATCGCCAGATTCCGTCCCGGTGTGATGGGGATGGTGTTCATAGGTACCTTGACCCCGAGGATTTCCATGTACTGCTCGTCCAATCCCAGCCGGTCATAGACCTCCTGGGTGTTCCAGGGGACAATGTTCACCACCAGATTGATTTCATTCTCCGTACGCACCGCGCCCATGCCGAACAGCTTTGCCACGTTGACGATGCCGATGCCCCGCAGCTCGATATAGTTGCGGATCAGCTCCGGAGCCGTGCCAATGAGGGAATTGGTGGAGACCTTGCGGATTTCCACAGCATCGTCGGCGATCAGCCGATGACCACGCTTGAGCAGCTCCACAGCCGCCTCACTCTTACCGATGCCGCTGTCGCCGATGAGCAGAATGCCCTCGCCATAGACCTCCACCAGCACGCCGTGACGGGTGATCCGGGGCGCCAGCGCCGCCTTCAGGTAGGTAATGATGGTGGAGACAATGGTACTGGTGGCCTCCTTGGAGCGAAGGACGGTGACGTTGTGCTTTTTCGCCATCTGCATACACTCGGCGTGGGGCGGAATGTCCCGGGCGATGAGCAGCGCGGGGAACCGGTAGGAAAACAGCCGATCAAAAATCGCCGCCCGTTCCTTTGGGTGCATCTTGTCCAGGTAACTCATTTCCGCGTTTCCCATGACTTGCAGACGCATCGGCTCAAAATGGTCAAAGTATCCCGCCAGCTGCAATCCCGGACGAGCCACGTCCTCCACGGTGATGCGGATCGCGTCAAAATCCGTGGAGGCAAAGGCCGGCTCCAAGTTCAGCTCCTTAGCCAGCGTCTTCAGCGGCACGCTGTATGTATCGACCATACTTTCACCTCAAATCAGCCATATTGCTCTTCATTATACCCACACCGGGCGGGAATATCAATACATTTTGAAAAAAATCAGATTATTTCAAAAAAGTGCTTGCTTTTTTTCAGAAAATCTGGTATCATATCTAAGCGCTTGTGGACAGGCGTAGTCTAATTGAGTGATCATTCGGATGGGAGGTGCAAGAAAATGGCGAAATGTGATTTTTGTGGTAAGGGCGTAACCTTCGGTATCAAGGTCTCTCACTCCCACAGACGTTCCAATCGTGCCTGGAAGCCCAACGTCAAGCGCGTTAAGGCTGTCGTCAACGGAACTCCCTGCCATGTGTACGCATGTACCAGATGCCTCCGCTCCAACAAGGTTGAGCGTGCCATCTGATTTCCCCGCTGATAAATACGCCGCTGAAACTTCTTTCAGCGGCGTTTTTATTTTTCCGTATCGTTCATGACGCCCAGGCAGGCTGCGCTGTGATTACCGCCGCCGGGCACCTCATTCCCCGTTCTCCTCCTGCCAGCCTTTGCACACATCCACCCAGTCAACACAGTGGGAATGCCGCTCCAACTCCGGCACAGTCAGCTTGATGACGGAATTGCTACTGCCCGCCGCAGGGTACACCGTGTCAAAGCGTCGGATAGATTCATCCAGATACACCTTAACTCCCTCGTTTACGGCAAAGGGGCACACGCCTCCCACGGCATGACCGATCTTTTCCGCCGCGTCCTCGTGGGAAAGCATCCTGGCCTTGACCCCAAACCGGGCCTTATACTTGGCATTGTCCACCCGGGCGTCTCCGGCGGCGGCAATGAGAATCGGCTCACCGCCCACGTCAAAGGACAGCGTCTTTACAATGCGCTTCGGCTCACAGCCGATGGCCTGAGCCGCCAGCGCCACCGTGGCGCTGGATACAGAGAACTCCCGAATCCGATCCTCCATGCCGTAGGCGGCGAAATAGCGTTTTACCTTTTCAATCGACATGACTGCCTCCAAAAATCAGGAAAGCTGAGAAATCAGCGCGTCTGTGTACTGCTCCGCCGTGACTCCGGTGCCGTCGCTTCTGACCTCCACCGGGCATTTGGCCATGGCCTTTTCCAGCCGGTCGGCGGCGGAAGTCCGGCAGATATGGCGCAGCAGCATAGCCGCCGCCTTGATAATGCTGGCAGGGTTGGCATACTGTCCCATTCCCCGCTCGATCATTCGGGGGGCGGAGCCATGGATGGCCTCGAACATGGCGTAGCGGTCACCGATGTTGGCGCTACCCGCCGTGCCCACGCCGCCCTGGATCTGGGCGGCCTCGTCGGTGATGATGTCGCCGTAAAGGTTGGGCAGCAGCACCACTTGGAACTGCTGGCGCAGCGGCTCTTTCAGCAGATTCGCGGTCATGATGTCGATGTAGTAATCGTCCACGGTGATGCCCGGGTAGTCCTTCGCAACCTCGTGGCAGATGGCGGTGAATCTGCCGTCGGTCTTTTTCATAATATTGGCCTTGGTCACCACGGCGACATGGGTCTTGCCATTGTTCTTCGCGTACTCAAAGGCAGCTCTGGCGATCCGGCGGGTGCCCAGGTCTGTGGTCACCTTGAAGTCCACCGCCATACCCGGCAGCTCCACGCCCCGGCTGCCCAGGACGTACTCGCCTTCGGTGTTCTCCCGGTAGAACATCCAGTCAATGTTCTTCTCCGGAATGCACACGGGACGGCAGTTGGCATACAGATCCAGCTCCCGGCGCATGGCAACGTTGGCGCTCTCCATTTTGCCGCCCATGGGGGTGGTGGTGGGGCCCTTCAGCAGCACATCACAGCTCTTGATTGCCGCCAGGACATCCTCCGGGATGGGTTTGCCGCAGGCCAGACGGTTCTCGATGGTCAAGCCCTCAATCTGCTTGATCACGATGCTTCCGGCGGCAATTTCGTCCGAAAGCAGCGTTTCCAGCACCCGGGTCGCCTGGGCGGTGATGATGGGGCCGATGCCGTCGCCGTCAATGACGCCAATGGTCACCTGCTTTTTCGTGGTGAAATCCGTCTTTTCTCCGTTCATGCCCGCAATTCGCGCCAGCTGCTCTTCCAGCAGCTTTCGGAATACCTCACAGGCGAGTTCCACTTCCTTCATTACATTCCACCCTCTCTGGTATAGTTCAGCAGACCCCCTGCCAGCAATATGGCCTTCTGCCGGGCAGTCAACACGCAGTTTACATAAAATTGGAATCCATCGTCGGCGGTCACCGTCAGACGTCCCCGCTCCATACCGGCAGCGATGTCCAAAAGGGTGAGCACCGCGTCCTGGTTCAGCTTGTCGTAGTCCTCCGGGTTTTCAAAGGTCACCGGCAGAATGCCCGCGTTGATCAGATTGGCGATGTGGATTCGGGCAAACGACTTGGCAATGACACAGCGAATGCCCAGATACATGGGCACCAACGCCGCGTGCTCCCGGGAGGAGCCCTGACCGTAGTTGCTGCCGCCCACAATCACGCCGTCCCCCGCCGCCTTCGCCCGCTCCGGGAAGGTGGGGTCACAGACCTCAAAGCAGAACTTGCTTAAGTAGGGAATGTTGGAACGGAAGGGCAGGATTTTCGCGCCGGCGGGCATGATGTGATCCGTGGTGATGTTGTCACCAACCTTCAGCACCAGCTTTGCGGTGAGGCTGTCGCTAAAGGCCCTGCTCTTGGGGAATTCCTTGATGTTGGGGCCGCGGAGCACCGGGGCGTCCGCCGCCTTCTCCGCCGGAAGGGGCGGCAGAATGGCGGAATCATTGACCAGGAATTTTTCCGGCATGGTAACGTTCAGCGGCTCGGCGATGGTGGTAGGGTCGGTGATATACCCCGTCAGGGCAGAGGCCACGGCGGTCTCCGGGGAAACCAGGTAGACCTGGGCATCCGGGGTTCCGGAGCGACCCAGGAAATTCCGGTTGAAGGTTCTCAGGGAAACGCCGCCGGAATTGGGGGAGAAGCCCATGCCGATGCAGGGGCCGCAGGCGCACTCCAGCACCCGTGCGCCGCTGGCGAGAATATCCGACAGCGCGCCGCAGTCGCTGAGCATGGTCAGCACCTGCCGGGAACCGGGCGAGACGGACAAGCTGACGGAGGGATCGATGGTTTTCCCCTTCAGCATGGCGGCGACCTTCAGCATATCATACAGGGAGGAGTTGGTGCAGGAGCCGATGCACACCTGATCCACCTTCACCCCCTTGAGGCTTTCCACCGCCACCACGTTGTCCGGGCTGTGAGGACAGGCGATCATGGGCTTCAAGGTGCTTAAGTCAAGATCGATGATCCGGTCATATTCCGCGTCCGGGTCGCTGGTAAGGGGAACGTAGTCTCCTTCCCTGCCCTGGGCAGCCAGGAATTTCCGGGTCACCTCGTCAGAGGGGAAAATGGAGGTCGTGGCTCCCATCTCGGTGCCCATGTTGGCGATGGTGCCCCGTTCCGGGACGGACAGAGTGGCGACACCCTCGCCGCCCCACTCAATGATCGCGCCCACGCCGCCCTTGACGGAGAGAATCCGCAGCAGCTCCAGGGATACGTCCTTGGCGGTGACGTAGGGTCTGAGCTTTCCCGTCAGGTTCACCTTGTACAGTTTGGGCATGGTGATATAGTACGCGCCGCCGCCCATGGCTACCGCCACGTCCATGCCGCCAGCGCCGAAAGCCAGCATACCAATGCCACCGCCGGTGGTGGTGTGGCTGTCGGAGCCGATGAGGGTCTTTCCGGGTTTACCGAAGCGCTCCAGATGCAGCTGGTGGCAGATGCCATTGCCGGGGCGGGAGAAATAGATGCCGTGCTTGGCGGTGACGGTCTGGAGATACCGGTGGTCGTCGCTGTTTTCAAATCCGCACTGAAGGGTATTGTGGTCAACGTAGGCAACGCTCAGTTCGGTTTTAACCCGGGGGATGCCCATGGTTTCAAATTCCAGATAGGCCATGGTTCCGGTGGCGTCCTGGGTCAGGGTCTGGTCGATGCGCAGCGCCACCTCGCTGCCGGGGGTCATATCCCCGGACAACAGATGGGACGCCATGATTTTCTGTGCGATGGTCTTACCCATGATGTTTCATTCCTCCGATCATATGCGCTTTCGCGTTCTCGATGTGCCGGGTGGTCAGTTCGCTGGCAAGCTCCGCGTTTCCGGCGGCGATGGCTCTGTAGATTGCCTCATGCTCCTGCCGGGTGTTGGTGGTGCGGGCCCAGTCCTCCATGGAAATGCGGCGGAAGCGCCTGGTCTTGCGGTGCAGGGGAATCAGCGTGTCCATGATAACGGTGCGTTTGCTCAGGGTACAAATCAGGTCGTGGAACTGGTCGTCTACCTGCCGCAGCCGCTCCGCGTCGCCTTTTTCAAAGTAAAACCCCTGCAGATCCACCACATGGGTCAGCTGAGCCAGGCCCTCCGGAGTCATATTCAGCGTCGCGTAGTAGGATGCCAGCCCCTCGATGCGCTGACGGATGTTCATGATGTCCTCCAGATCGTCCTCGGTGATGCCCACCACCCGGGAGCCTTTGCCGGTGTCCTCAATGAGCCGTTCCTGCTCCAACCGGCGCAGCGCCTCCCGAATGGGGGTGCGGCTGACGCCCAGCTGCTCCACCAGCTTCAGTTCCGTGAGGATTTCCCCACGGGGATATACCCCCTGAATGATGTCGTTTTCCAGCTTTTCAAACACCTGATCCGCCAGAGACGTGGTTTTGAATTGATTCATGTTGTCCTCTCCTTATTCCCCGGGAAACATATCCGGGGCAAGCTGCCGGATCTTGTCCTTCAGCTCCCGCTCCGTCATCACCGTTTGGCGGCCGTCCTCATACTGCTCGTCCACCCACTGCTTCATGGCGACCACCAGGGGCGACTTTTTGTCCAGCTTCTCGTCCCCCTCCAGATCGAAGGTCTGGTTAATCCAGTAGGCGATCCCGGCCAGGCCGGAGGTCTTGCTGATCTGTACGGTGGCGGGCTTGTTCAGAATCTTCTTGGTGTCAAAAATGGTGTAGATTTCCTCGTCCTTCATCAGTCCGTCGGCGTGAACCCCCGCCCGGGTAACATTGAAGGCGCTGCCCACGAAAGGCGTCATGGGCGGAATTTCGTAGCCGATTTCGTTCTTGAAATAGTCGGCGATTTCCGTAATCACCGTGGTGTCCATGCCGTCCAGAGAACCCCGCAGGGAGGCATACTCGAACACCATGGCCTCCAGAGGCACGTTTCCCGTCCGCTCGCCAATGCCCAGCAGGGAGCAGTTGACGGCGCAGGCGCCGTAGAGCCAGGCGGTGGAGGCGTTGGCGACGCCCTTGTAGAAGTCGTTGTGCCCGTGCCATTCCAGGCATTCACTGGGCACGTCGGCATAGTGCTGCAAACCGTAGACGATACCGGCGACGCTTCGGGGCATAGCCGCCTCGGTATAGGGCACGCCATAGCCCATGGTATCGCAAGCCCGGATTTTCACGGGGATCCCTGCCTCCCGGCTCAGCTGCTGCAGCTCATTGACAAAGGGCACCACGAAGCCGTAAAAGTCCGCCCGGGTAATGTCCTCCAAATGGCACCGGGGCACGACTCCGGCATTGAAGGCTTCCTTCACCGTCGCCAGGTAGTAGTCCATGGCCTGCTTCCGGGTCATTTTCATCTTCTTGAAAATGTGATAGTCCGAACAGGAGACCAGAATGCCGGTTTCCTTGATGCCCAGATCGTGAACCAGCTGAAAATCCTCCTTCGTCGCCCGGATCCAGCTGGTAATCTCCGGGAACTTCAGATCCAAGGCCATGCATTTTTCGATGGCTTCCCGGTCTTTTTTGCTGTAGATGAAGAATTCCGTCTGACGGATGATGCCGTAGGGGCCGCCCAGCTTGCTCAGCAGCTTGTAGATGTTGACGATCTGATCAACGGTGTAGGGCTCCACAGACTGCTGCCCGTCCCGCAGGGAGGTGTCGGTGATCCAGATCTCCTCCGGCATGGACATAGGCACCCGGCGGTGGTTGAAGGCCACCTTGGGAATGGTGCCGTAGGAATACACGTCCCGGATCAGATTCGGCTCCGCCACATCCTGTAGGGAATACTTGTAGGATTTCTGTTCCAAAAGGTTGGTCTTACTGGAAATCTCTAGCATAGGGGTAGCTCCTTTCGGGGTTGCATTTATGTACTATTGTATACAATTATACCAATGTGCAATAATTTGTCAATACACAGATTCAAAGAAAAAACGCCCTGCGTAGGCAGGACGTTTGGTTATCTTTTCCCGGGGCAGTCTTATCCCAGCATCACATCCAGAAGCATCATCACGGCAAAGCCCAGGATGATGCCCATAGTGGCGCTGTAGGGCTGCTCCTTCTGATTGCTCTGACACTCGGGGATCAATTCATGTACCGCCACCAGAATCATGGCTCCGGCGGCAAAGGACAGGGCATAGGGCAGGATTTCCTCCACGGAAACCACCAGCAGCGCTCCGATGACCCCGGAAATCGGCTCCACCAGGCCGGAGGCCTGCCCCATCAAAAAACTTCGCCTGCGGGAGTACCCCTCCCGCCGCAGGGGAACGGAGACCGCCGCTCCCTCCGGGAAATTCTGCAGCCCGATGCCCACGGCAACGGACACCGCGCCCATCAGCGCCTCCGGGCTGCCTCCACTGCCCAGCGCCCCAAAGGCCACGCCAACGGCAAGCCCCTCGGGGATATTGTGCAGGGTGATGGAGAGCACCAGCATGATAATGCGGTTCATCCGTTCCCCCGGCATCCCCCCGCCGGCTCGCCGCCTGGCAAAGGAGACAGCCTTATCCGACCCCCACAAAAACACGGCCCCCAGCAGGAAGCCGGATACCGCCACAAAATACGCCGGCATCCCCCGTGCCGCCTCCGCCCGTTCAATGGCTGGCTGCAGCAGCGACCAGAAGCTGGCGGCAATCATCACACCGGAGGAAAACCCCAGCATCAGATTCAGCGCTCTGGGGCTGGGAGATTTGAAAAAGACCACCGTGGCAGCACCCAGGGCCGTGACGAACCAGGTGCCCAACGTTGCCAGCAGCGCCATCCAGATATATCCTTCCACATCGCACCTCCTGTACCCATTATAAGTACAGACCCGCGGTTCGGTGCGTACTGATACTAACTCTTGAATAAAAACTTTAATTCTTTCCGGCCTGAATTGCGCCAGAATGCGTTATCTTCCTTGCTGGGCGGAAAGCCCAGCGGCGTCATCTGCCTTCCTGACACAATCCACTCTCGGAAAGCTATTAAAGCTTTCAATCAAGAGTTAGTATGAGGTTTTCCTCACGCCGGTTACCTGGTACATTTCGGCATTGGAGATGACCACGTCTACCGTATACAACGGCTCCAGCAGCGTTTTCAAATCCTGAGCTGCCATCAGGCCATGGGACACGCTTTTGGCGCTGCCGCTGTGGTGGGCGTCGATTGCTTCCCGGCTTGCGCCGTGGGCCACAGTAATCGTCCCGCCGGGCTTTGTCACGGAGGCCAGCACCTGGATGAGATGCTTGGGGTCGGGGAAGTGAGGAAATGCGTTGTAAACCACGACAGCGTCAAACTGCCGGTAAAAGGCCGTTTCCTCCACGTCACCGCAGATCACCTGAACATTGGAGGCGTCCGAGAATTTTTCCGCTGCCCGTTTCGCCATTTCCGGGGAAATGTCGATTCCCGTGATCCGGGCAACCTTCCGTTCCAGATAGTAGGGGAACATCACCCCGGTGCCGCAGGCAACGTCCAGAATATCGATGCCTTCCCCGATTCCAGCGTTGTCCAGGATCCGGCGAATGATCGGGGTCTTGTCCACCTGATCCGCGTCCCACTGCGGGGCATAGCGGTTGAAAAAGGATATGATTTCCTGTTTGTCCATGGAGCGCCTTTCTGTCAGTTGAAGAATGTTGCGGTATCGATTTTCTGATACCCGCCGAAGCTGGCAGGGCAGGCGAAGATCTCGTCTGCCAGGGGCTTGCCCAGGAACACCTGGGTGACTTCGTTGGTTTTTTCCGTCATGTCAATATCGGCAAACAGCTCCGGGTAGACCGTTTTTGCCAGGAACCAGGTGTTGATCAGCGAGATCTCGTAGTTTGTGTAATAGGCGTTGTAGGCCATTTGCAGATACACCTCGCCGTTGCGCCAGGCCTTGCAGGTATCGAACATGGTGCTGTCCTGCTGGTAGAGGGGCTTGATGTTCTTCACGGCAGCGGCATCGATCACCATAATGTCCATGCTTTCGCCCAGCGCGGCGAATTTCTCCGCTTCAATGGGCTGAGGGCCGGGAGCACCCAGATCCGTCACCACGTTGCGCACATTGGCGATTTGGAAGGCAGGCTCGCTCTGGTTGGTCATCAGGTGGTTGGTGGTGCCCCAGTTTCCCAGGCCGCAGAGATAGACACCCGGCTTGTCGGCGTCAGCAATTCCGTCGGTTCGACTGCGGATCTCAGTAGCCTGACCGTCAACAAAGTCCATCAGCGCCTCCGCCCGGTCTTCCCGGGCAAACACGGTGCCCAGCAGCTCCATGGAGCCGCGAAAATCGTCACTGAATACCCCGTTGGCGCCGGTCAGCGTAATGACGGGAACACCCAGCTGTTCCTGCAGCGCGTTGGCCTTGTCCACATCCTCGTACTCGGAAATCACGATGTCCGGATCGCAGGAGAGAATCTTCTCCGCCTCCGCTGCCTGAGCCTGAGGGCCGCCGACACCACAGGAGGGCAGGGCAGAAAAGACATCCTTGTTGGCAATCAGGTAGGGGCGGGCTACCCCGTCAAACATTTTGGGACGCTCCGCCAGCGTCGGATTGTCAATATCTTCCACGCCGCACAGCAGTTCCACGTCACCCACATAGCTGTACATTCTCAGAGCACCCGCGCCGATGCAGACCACTCTGCTGTAGCTGCCGGGGACGACGGTGACCTGGCGCCCATTTTGATCCGTCAACTGCACCTGGTCAGGCACGGTCTCGGCGGGAACCGTCGCTTCCAAATCTTCTGTGGGCGGCGCGACCGTGGCGAGCGAATCATCTGTGCCGCAGGCGGACAGGGAAACCAGCGCCGCAAGTGCCAGCAGCAGCCCGAGGAGCTTTTTAGCGTTCATTGGGTTTACCTCCTATGATGTAAGTTTCTCCATCGAAGACCACCAAGCGGACGTCGATGTCAAAGATGTCCCGGATCACTTCCGGTGTGATGATTTCCTGGCCTCCGGCATAGCGGACGATTCCGTCCTTCAGGAAGAAAAACCTGTCGCCAAAGGAAAGAGCCTGATTGAGATCATGAAGGGAGCACAGAATGCTGATGCCCTTCTCCCTGGACAGCTTTTTGGCCTCCTCCATGATGAGCTGCTCGTTGGCAATGTCCAGATTGCCGGTGGGCTCGTCAAAGACCATCAGCCTCGGTGCCTGAGCCATAGCCCGGGCAATGGCGATTTTCTGCCGTTCGCCGCCGGACAGCTCCTCCACGTTCCGCTGAGCAAGACTCTCCAGGTGCATTTCCCGAAGAATGGTCTCAACGGCCTTGTAGTCCTCGGAGCTGGATTTCATGCCAAAATAGGATACCCGGCCCAACAGAACGGAGTCAAACACCGTCAGCGCGCCGAACTGAATATCCTGGGGAACGTAAGCCACCCGCCGGGCCCGCTCTTTGCGGCTGAGCTTCAGCAAGTCCTCGCCGTCAAAGCAGATGGCTCCCTTCTGGGGCTTCCGAATTCCCAGAATCGACTGAAACAGGGTCGTTTTGCCGGATCCGTTTTTCCCCAGCAGGATTCCGATTTGCCCGTCTTCCAGCTGCAAATTCACGCCGTTCAGGACATTCCCGTCATGGGTGTTGTACCGAAAGGTCAGATTGTCAATGCTCAGCATCGCCGGTTCTCCTTTCTGGAAAACAGGATGGCAAGGAAGAACGGCGCGCCCAGCAGCGACGTGATCGCCCCCACGGGAAGAGCGGAACCGTTGCCAAGGCAGCGTGACAGGGTGTCGGCAAAGAGCAGCAGCAGGCTGCCGCTGAGCACCGAAACCGGGATGGTCACCCGGTGATCCTGTCCCAAAAGCCGCTTGGTCACATGGGGACAGATGATGCCCACAAACCCGATGATGCCCAAAAAGGAAACGCACACAGCCGTAATCAGAGACGACAGGAGCATGGAGGCGAACCGCAGTCTGTCAACGTCAATGCCCATGGTTTTTGCTGTTGCCTCTCCGCTGAGCAATGCGTTGAATTTCCAAGCCTCCAGCAGGAAGAAGATGACTCCTGCCGCCACAACGCAAAGCATGATCCCGTCTGTTTGGTAGGTTGCCCGCCCCAGATCGCCAAAGCTCCATACCACGGCGGCGGACAGCCCCACATCCGTGGCGTAGAACTGCAGGACGGTTGTCGCCGCGTTCCAGACAGCGCCGATGGCAATGCCGGAGAGCACCACCACGTTTGGCGAGAAGGAACGGAGCCGGCAGAGCGCCAGGATCAGCAGGATGGAAGCGGCGGAAAAAGCAAAGGCCAGCAGGGAAGTGGCATAAGGATTCGCCCCCAGGGCAAAATTGGACAGATTGTTCCCGGTGGCTAAATATCCGCCGGAAAACCCGATGATGGCGAGATTGGCTCCGAATACCGCTGCGTTAGATACGCCCAGGGTGGAGGGGGAGGCCATGGCGTTATTCAATGTGGTCTGCATAACCAGCCCGGAGACGGACAGCCCGGCACCCGCGACAACAGCGGCAAGGATACGGGGAATGCGGATCTTCCAGATAATGCGGATGTTCGCCCTACTGCCCGTTTTCCCCAGAGCGGCAAGGGCATCGGCGATGCTCATGCCGGAGGAGCCGACAAAAAGGCAGACAAACGCCATCACTACCACCGCGAGCAGCAACCCAGTGATGACAGCCCGTTCCTTTCGTTTTCGTACAATACCCATTCCGACAATGCTTCTCCTGTAATCGAAGTCTTTTTTCGTATTATACCGTGTTCCGTCAGAAAAGGGAAGCCCCCAGGGGGGATTTTCCGGAGTGAACACCGCCGCTGAATGGCGGACGAAGAAAAATGTCAAGCAGAAATCTTCTAAGGCAGCACCGCATAATGGGGCGAGGAGACTCGGCGAGAGATTTTGACACAAGCGAAAGTATGGAAAATGCGGGAATACTGGATGTATTTCCCATTTTTCATACTGCACGATTGGG
>JAQXPK010000012.1 GCA_029100605.1 Bacillota bacterium
TCTTACCATGGTCAACGTGTCCAATGGTACCGATATTAACATGCGGCTTGTTTCTGACGAACTTTTCCTTTGCCATTGCTGTTAATCCTCCTTGTGATTACTCATATAAGCAAATGAGTGCCGACATTTCGGCTGCCATCCGCCCGCAGGATCTGTCTGCGGACGGACAGTAATACTGAAAAATATTATATTAAACTTAGTGCCATTTTTCAACAAGTTCTCGCAAAATGTGCGGGATTACTTGCCGCCGTGCTCTGCGATGATTTTGTCCTGAACGTTCTTCGGGGCGATCTGGTACTTCTCGAAGAACATCGAGTAGTTGCCGCGTCCCTGTGTCTTGGAACGCAGGTCTGTCGCATAGCCGAACATCTCTGCAAGCGGAACATAGGCCTTGACCATCTTGCCGCCGCCGATGTCTTCCATGCCTTCGATCTGACCGCGGCGTGCGTTCAGGTCGCCGATGACATCGCCCATGTACTCTTCCGGCATTGTAACTTCGACACGCATGATCGGTTCAAGAATAGCCGGCTGTGCCTTGCTCATGGCATCCTTGAACGCCATGGAACCTGCGATGTGGAATGCCATCTCGGAAGAGTCGACTTCATGATAGGAGCCGTCCCATACTGTAGCGTGTACGCCGAGTACCGGGAATCCGGCAAGAATACCGGACTGAGCAGCCTCTTCGATACCTTCGCCGACTGCCGGGATATATTCCTTCGGGATCGCACCGCCGGATACCGCGTTGTCGAACTTGAATGTCTGCTCGCCGTTCGGATCCATCGGCTCAAACTTAACCTTACAATGACCGTACTGACCACGGCCGCCGGACTGCTTCGCGTACTTGGAATCTACATCCACAGCCTTTGTGAAGCACTCCTTGTAAGCAACCTGCGGAGCACCAACGGAAGCGTCAACATGGAACTCACGTCTCATACGCTCAACGATGATGTCCAGATGCAGCTCGCCCATGCCGGCGATGATGGTCTGACCAGTCTCCTTGTTGGTGTAGGTGCGGAAGGTGGGATCCTCTTCCGCCAGCTTGCTCAGGGCGATGCCCATCTTCTCCTGACCGGCCTTGGTCTTGGGCTCGATGGCGACCTCGATAACGGGATCGGGGAAGACCATGGACTCCAGGATGATGGGATGCTCCTCGTCGCAGAGGGTATCGCCGGTGGTGGTGTTCTTGACGCCGACCACGGCGGCAATGTCGCCAGCGTAGACCTTGTCAATATCCTCCCGGTGATTGGCGTGCATCTGCAGAATACGACCCATACGCTCGTTGACGCCCTTGGTGCAGTTCAGCACCGTGGTGCCCTTCTCCAGGGTACCGGAGTACACGCGGAAGTAGCATAGCTTGCCGACGTAGGGGTCGGTGGCAATCTTGAAGGCCAGGGCGGAGAAGGGAGCGTCGTCGGAAGCGGGACGGAAGTCCTCTTCCTCGGTCTCGGGGTTGATGCCCTTGATGCCCTTCTTGTCCAGGGGGCTGGGCATATAATCCACCACGGCGTCCAGCAGCTCCTGCACACCCTTGTTCTTGTAAGAGGTGCCGCAGGTCACGGGAACCATCTCGTTGGCGATGGTGGCACGGCGAATGACCTTCTTGATCATATCGACGGGGATTTCCTCGCCTTCCAGGTACATCATCGCCAGGTCGTCATCCAGAGCGGTGACGGCGTCCATCAGCTTCTCGTGGTACTCGTTGCAGATGTCCACCATATCCTCGGGGATGTCCTCGACCCGCACGTCCTTGCCCAGCTCGTCGTAGAAGACATTGGCCTTCATGGTCAGCAGATCGACATTGCCCCGGAAGAAGGCCTCGCTGCCGATGGGCAGCTGGATGGGCACAGCGTTGCACTTCAGGCGCTCGTGGATCATATCCAGCACGCGGTAGAAGTCAGCGCCCATGATGTCCATCTTGTTGACGTAGATCAGGCGGGGAACCTTGTACTCGTCGGCCTGACGCCAGACGGTTTCGGTCTGGGGCTCGACGCCGCCCTTGGCGCACAGCACGGTGACAGCGCCGTCCAGAACGCGCAGGGAGCGCTCCACCTCAACGGTGAAGTCCACGTGACCCGGGGTGTCGATGATATTCAGGCGGCAGCCCTTCCAAAAGCAGGTGGTTGCGGCGGAGGTGATGGTAATACCACGCTCCTGCTCCTGAACCATCCAGTCCATGGTAGCGGAACCGTCGTGGGTCTCACCGATCTTGTAGTTCTTACCGGTGTAGAACAGGATACGCTCGGTGGTGGTGGTTTTGCCGGCATCGATGTGAGCCATGATGCCGAAGTTTCTGGTATTCTCCAGAGAATACTGTCTAGGCATTGGTTTTCTCCTTTATTACCAGCGGAAATGGGCGAAGGCCTTGTTGGCTTCTGCCATCTTGTGAACGTCCTCGCGCTTCTTCACGGAGGCGCCGGTGTTGTTGGCGGCGTCCATGATCTCAGCAGCCAGGCGCTCGCGCATGGTGTTCTCGCTGCGGGCGCGGCTGTAGGTGGTGAGCCAACGCAGACCCAGGGTCTGGCGGCGGTCAGGCCGGACTTCGATGGGCACCTGGTAGGTAGCGCCGCCGACACGGCGAGCCTTCAGCTCCACGGCAGGCATGACGTTTTCCATCGCCTGCTGGAACACTTCCAGGCCGTTCTTGCCGGTCTTGTTCTCGACAATTTCAAATGCACCATAGACAACTTTCTGGGCAACACCCTTCTTGCCGTCCAGCATGATGCTGTTGATGAGCTTGGTAACCAGAACGGAATTGTAATTGGGATCCGGAAGGACCTCTCTCTTGGGAACATTACCTCTTCTGGGCACTTTGCTTCCCTCCTTCATAATATAATGATTTCATCGGTACTCGAAAGTGTGACTTTCGTTGTGCCTGGCCAGAGGTTTTTATGGCAGCGCCGAACAATGGGGCAAAAGATTCGCCGAAGCCCGCAGCTCCTATTGTGCGGTGTTGCCTTATATCAAAAACCTTCATGGCAAGGCGAAGCCTTGCGAAAGGGCTTGGAAACTGTCAAATTTGGGATGGACGGCAGAGATTACTTCTTCTTACCGGCCTTGGGACGCTTTGCGCCGTACTTGGAGCGGGACTGCATCCGGTTCTGCACGCCCTGGGTATCCAGAGTGCCGCGGATGATGTGGTAACGGACGCCGGGCAGGTCCTTGACACGACCGCCGCGAATCAGCACCACGGAGTGCTCCTGCAGGTTATGGCCGACACCGGGAATGTAAGCGGAAACTTCCATACCGTTGGTCAGACGCACACGGGCGATCTTACGCAGTGCGGAGTTGGGCTTCTTGGGGGTGGTGGTACGAACAGCGGTGCACACGCCGCGCTTCTGAGGGGAGGGCAGGTTGGTGGCCTTGTTCTCCAGGGTGTTCAGACCTCTCTGCAGAGCGGGAGCAGTGGACTTGTAGGTAGCCTGCTGACGGCCATTGCGAACGAGCTGATTAAAAGTAGGCATCTAATTTCTCCTTTCTTTGATTCTCGCCATAAGGCGGGTATATATTCTACGGATCTCTCCGATAGAACCGGGGGTCAGTCCAGGACGGCGGCGGCTGCCGCGCCTACCTCGATGCCGCAGCTTCTGCCAAGTTCAGCCATGCTGCGCACCCAGGAAACCGGGACTTCATGGAGCCGGCACAGCTCCCACAGGGGCTGGGTGACGGCGGGATCAGCGTTTTCCGCCAGAAATACAGCCCTCGCGCGGCCTGCATTTACAGCCTTTTTCAGCTGTTTTGCCCCGACGACCACGTGGGATACGGTCAGATCGGGCATATCGCCGCACTGGGGTATTCTACTTTCCTTTTTAGTGTCCATACAAGATGGTATTATACGCATTTTTTTGGAATTGTCAACAAAAATATCAGTATTTTTCTGTATTTGGGCGTTTCCACGAAAAAGCCGCCCCTTTCCGTTGGCATTTTTGCCGGTGGCGTCTTTCCGGCAGGCGTTACCGGGTAATCGTCCACAGGTACATATTCATCAGGCAGAACGCCGGATAGAGGCAGCAGGCAGCGTTGACAAAGGTTTTTGTGCTGCCCTGAACCCGAAAAAGCTGGTTGTTCATCAGGAAAACCCCCAGCAGCGGAAAAACCGGTGTCAGATAGCGCCCCTGAAAGCCCTGGATGGTATAATCGTTCACATTCGTCCACTGCAGAGCTGCCAGACCGGTCAGCAGCAGCACGCCGGTGAATATCAGCAGAGCAAAGTACCGATCCGGTCTTCCCAGCACCTTTCGGGATTCTTCCGTGCCGCAGCATTCCACGAACAACAGCAGCACCACCAGGATCGTCACCGTGTCGCTGCTCCCCAGGTTGATGTCAAACAGCTGGATGCCGTTGACCAGGTAGCTTCCCAGCTGCTGGCGCAGGGTGTTGACGAAGGTAAGCAATGCCTGTGCCCCATGGGAGCAGACATAGGAGAAGGTATACATCTGGGGCGCGGCAGCCGCTTCCGCCGCCTGCACCGTTTCGGCAGAGGCGGACAGGAACAGCCTCCGGAAAAGCTCCGAGAGCATTCCTCTGATGGATACATCGGAGTAGGCAACCAGCATATACAAAATCGGTACGGAAAAGCAGACCGCCCGCAGTGCCACGCCGGTCCAGGCCAGCCGCTGCTCCCGGACAAACCGCTTCCAGAAGGCCAGCAGCCAGAAAAAGCTCACCGGAAGGTAGATGGACTTGCAGGGCGCCAGCAGCGCGGAAGCCGCGATGATCACAATCCAGTCCCACCAGGTAGGTGTTTTCTCCCCGTAAGCCGCCTGGAGCACCTTCCCGATGAGGAAGAAGCTCAGACCCAAAATCGCCGCGTCTCTGGTAATGGACACCGTCTGTACCAACACTGCCGGCGTCAACGCCAAAATCAGCATCAGCCGCTTGCCGAAGGGCATTGCGCGAATGGCAAGGAACACCAGCAGCACAAAAACCCCGTATGCCGCCACGCGCCCCAGCTGGATCATGGGCAGAAAGCCCAGCCTCAGCAGCCGCGCCGCCGAGAAGGCCACCGCTTGGGGAAGATAGAGAATGGGTCTCTGACCGCTGATGACCCCCCAGCCGCATTCCGCCAGCATCAGCTCTTCCTCCTCCGGGGTGTCCAGGCGGAGGTTTTTCATGGCGGCAGCCACATCGGTATAGTTGTCCGAAACACTGTCGCCCTGATAGAACTGATACAGCCAGTAGTCGTCGCAAGTGCGGCGGTAATAGAAGTTGGCGTCGGTATCCGGGTCTGACAGGGACGGGGCGCGGACGATTCCCTCCATGCCCATCAGTTCGTTGGAAAGCACATAGGTGCTGTCAAACTGGAACTTCATGTCGAAGCCGTACAGGGGCGTCACGTCAAACAACACCACCAGGCCGAAGCCCGCCGCAAGCAGCAGATACAGAATATGCTCCTTCACATGGCAGAACAGCACCAGTGCCAGTCCCGTCAATGCGGTGACGACCGTCACCAGAATCATCAGCCGCGTCAGGCCGGAGGGCGTGTACAGAGAGGTGCGCAGCAGGCCGAAATTCAGGCAGCCTTCCACCTTTTTCCCATCCCGGGTCAGCGTCCCGCTCTGGACAGCCCGCTCCACCCGAAGGTCGAGCTTTCTGTCCGATGTGTTGGTAAAGGTCAGGCTGTAGTCCTCCCCGCTTTGGGTGACAAAGGGCTCCGGGATGGAAAAGGAAACCACGCCGTCCTCGGACAGCGTTTCCACTTCCGCCGCTCCCTCCGCCAGAAGCGTGTCCCCATTCAGAGCGCGAACCTGAACCGCCAGCGTTCCCGCCGTCTGTTCCGGCTCCACCTCCAGGTAGACCTCCGAGCAGCTTCCCACCAGATTGCCCATGGCGGTAAAGCGCTGGGTGATGGACTGCCCCGGCTCCAGTGTCTCCGTTTCCCACCGGTAATGGTGGGAATACACGTCCCCGACAAAGAACATCTCTCTTTCTTCCCAGGGAAGACCGTAGTGCGACAGATAGTCGGTGAGATAGGCGCAGCCTCCGCACACCCCAGCGGCAAGCAGCCAGACCAGCAGCTTTTTCCAGTTTGTCCTCAGAAAGCGGCGGAGCTCCTGCCAAAGCAACCCCGCCGTTTTTTTCTCCTTCATCGCATTTCCTCCCCAGTCTTCTGGTCAACCGTGTCGGCTCGAGCCTTCTTTTTTTCGTCTTCCCGCTCCAGTCGGTCAATCGCCGCCGACTGAGCCAGCGCCGTCACCTGCTCACTCAGGCGGGACAAACGAACCGTGGTCGTGAACAGCTTGATGACCAGCAGGAATATCACAATGAGATAGACCAGATTGGACGGAGACTGGAAGCCCAGAAGCGCGGACAGCCAGAAAAGTGCCCCCGGCACACAGGCCAGAGCCAGCAGGATCAGTCCGAACACGATCCAGAATATGGAGTGGTTGATTTTCAGTCTGTTTTTCCGGATCCCGCTGATGAAGTACAGAAACGTCACCCCAGCGCCCAGAAACAGGATAATTCTTTGACTTAACGGCATGGCAGATTCTCCCTTTCGTCAGCAGTTCAGCTCCAGGCTGCGCCGGAATTTTTGGATCAGTACAATGGAAACGCCCATCTGCAGCATATACGCCGCGCTTCGGATGGGACTCAAGTAGCTTTTCCCCGCCATGCGCTCCCGCATTTCCACCTGCACCTCCACGGTTTTCGCGCCGCATCGGATCAGGTAGGCGATGGTGTCCGGCTCCGGCTCAATGTTGAGCTGGCAGGCAAACAGGCGGATCATCCGACGGCTGTACATCCGCATACCGCTGGTGGGGTCGCCGAGCCAGCAGCCGGTGGTAAGGCGGATGGCAAAGGCGATCAGGGCGCTGCCAAACATCCGCAGCGAGCGGGGCTTTTTCTTTTCCACAAACCGGCTGCCAATGACGATGTCATACCCCTGTTCCAGTTTTTCCAGCATTCCGGGGAGGTATTCCGGGCAGTGCTGACCGTCGGCGTCAAACTGCACCGCCGCGTCGTAACCGTGGCGGTAGGCGTATTTCATGCCCGCCTGCACCGCGCCGGAAAGGCCCAGATTCACCGGCAGATCCAGCAGATGCAATCCGTTCTCCCGGCACACCTCCGCCGTCCGGTCCACACTTCCATCGTTGACCACCAGATAGTCATACTGGGGACAGACCCGGCGCAGATTGGTCACGGTTTCCAGGATGCACGCCTCTTCATTATAAGCAGGAATGATCACAAGCAAGTTCATAGGCAGGATAACTCCCTTTTCCGGAAAATCCCGGTTACCGCAGCGCAAAACCGCGGGATTTCATTTTCTAACGGCTTATCGTCTCAGGGCGGCGAGTCGCCGCCAAACTACAATTTACCGTGCTGTCGCCTGAACCCAATAAGCCTATTTTCTTATTTGAGTATTATAGTCGATATTTCCTGAAAAAGCTAGAGCGTATCTGAAAACCGGCAATATGAACAACTTTTTGCGCACATTACGCCGTCAGAGCTGTTTTTTCGCGGGAATTCTCGGCGCTGCTTGGGCGTTTTGACGGTTTGCAAGGCACCGAATTTCCCACTCCCCGTTGCGTTTTAAGGGAAAGTGGTGTATGATAGGAATGATATGCGTGAGGACGCCAAGATTTGGCAGACGGCGTCCCGTCCATTCGTAAAAACGACGCAGGGGGAACGGCTGTTTTGGGAAAGACCTTCTTATTCTTCTCCGCCCAGTATCTGCCCACCATGGGCGGTGTGGAGCGGTATACCTGTCAGCTGGCAAAACGACTGATTCACGACGGGCACCGGGTGATTGTCGCTACCAGCGCGCTAAAGGCGCTGCCGGCCTGGGAAATCGACGCCGACGGCATTGAAATCTACCGGTTTCCCAGTTTTCCCCTGATGCATGGGCGGTTCCCCGTGCTTCATCCCGGGCGGGCGTTCCGCCGGCTTGCCCGGCAGCTTTGGTCACAGGAAATCGATGATTGCGTCATCAACACCTATTTCTATCCCCTGAGTATCTACGCCGCCTGTCAGGCCAGAAAGCGAAGCCTCCCCCGGCTGGTCATCAACCACGGCTCTGCCTGGCTCATGACAGGCAGCAAGCCTCTGGTGCTGGCGGGAGCGCTCTATGAGCGCTGCGCCGCCTGGTTCTGCCACCGGAGCTGTCCCGATTTCTACGGCGTATCGGAGGCGTCGGTGCAGTGGCTCACCACCTTTTCCATCACAGCCAGGGGCGTCATCACCAACGCCATTGACCCGGAGGAAACCCGGCGCTCTGCCGATGCCGGAAAAAACTGGCGGGAATGTCTGCATCTTCCTGCCAGTGCGCCGGTGATTGCCTTTGTGGGGCGGATGATTCCGGAAAAGGGCGTAGATTCCCTTCTCGCCGCCATGCCCCGGATCCGGCAAGCCTTCCCCGACTGCCATCTGCTCATGGCGGGGGCCGGGCCGCTGTACGACCGGTACCGATTGCATACCCCCGACGGCGTGGTTTTGCTGGGCGGACAGCCTTACCCGGACGTACTGTCGCTGCTGAGGCAAGCAGACCTCTTCTGCCTGCCCACCCGCAGCGAGGGTTTTGCCTGCACGGTTCTGGAAGCGGCGGCGGTGGGCTGCCCCATTCTCACCACAGCCACAGGTGGCAGTCCCCAGCTTCTGCCCGACGAAAGCTACGGCATCATATTGAAAGACATGACGCCGGATACCGTTGCCGATGCCTGTATTCGTGCCCTGTCCGACCCCGGCTGGCGACAGACCGCCGGGGAAAAGGCTCGCAGGCGGCTCCAGGAATGCTACACCTGGGATGTCGCCCTTGCTCAGCTGTACCACGCCTTTGGTCTGGACGGGCAGTAATGTCAAAGTGGCCGCCACGAACCGTGGCGGCCACTGATTTTTTATTGATTTGATAGACGGAAATCTTCTTATAAGCCCGCGCAAGTGTTTATAAAACCTCGCGAAAATGGCTTAAAATCAAGGTTTTCTGCATATCGTCATTTATCTTGCCATATCTCCGTATAAGATGATTTTGTAAGACCGGGCACCATTTTGGCACCACAAATTATAGGAGGACGACATGAAAAACGTACTTTTAGACAAGGGTATTATACTCCCGTCCGGCGAAATCAGCAAGGATAAGGTAAACCTTGTAACCGGAGCAATCACGCAGCCATTCGCAGAAATGGTATGGGTAACGACAGGCGGCGACATGGAAACCGTAAACCGCTTGACCGACGTACTTGTTACCATGAACACCCCCGCCGACCGGGGGAAGCTGTTCAAAATCATAAAAATGCTCTATGGGCTTATGGGCTTGCCCTTTTCCGAGGAAGCCGAGCCTATGGACGCAGACCCCGCCGTTTTGGAATACTTCATTTTTTCCTTTACGGCAGACTTTGGCGAAGTCATACAAGACCTCATAGCCGAAGAAGCAGAATAACGCACCGCACAGGCGGCGTTTCTCACTTCCCACAAGGAAGAACAGGAACGCCGCTTTTTTCATGCCCTTTGTTACGCAGTAGGCATGAAAAAGCCCTTGATTTACGCGGCTTTGCGGACGCGGTTTTCAGCGGATAAGGGATTGATACCTAAACCCTCAAAATCGCGTTTCTATTGCGTAACAGGTATGCAGCAAAGGAGTGATGAAGCTATGGCAGTTTTCAGAGTGGAGCGCAACAAGGGCTATACGGTTATGAGCAACCACCACTTACGCAATAAGGAGCTATCCCTAAAGGCAAAAGGGCTGTTATCGCAAATGCTGTCCTTGCCAGAGGATTGGGACTACACCCTTGCGGGGCTGTCCTTTATCAACCGGGAGAAAATCGACGCTATCCGGGAAGCCGTTAAGGAACTGGAACGCGCCGGGTATATCGTGCGTTCAAGGGAACGCGACGAGAAAGGACGCTTGCGCGGCGCAGATTATGTGATTTTTGAGCAGCCGCAGACCCCGCCTGTATCGGATTTACCTACATTGGAAAATCCAACATTGGATAATCCAACGTTGGAAAAACCTACGCAGAAAAAACCTACGTTGGAAAATCCAACGCAATTAAATAAAGATATACAAAAGACTAACTTACCCAAAAAAGAAAAATCAAATATAGATTTATCAAGTACCGATTCCATTCCTATCCATTCCCTAAATCCCTTGCCTTACGACGGGGAAGCGGCAGAGCCGCCGGAACGGAAACGAAAGGAAGCGACAGACGCATACAGCGTTTATGAGGAAATCATCAAGGACAATATCGAGTACGACCATTTTGTACGCTACGGGCAGGTAGACAAAGACCGTCTGGACGAAATTGTTTCGATTATCCTTGAAACGGTATGCAGCAAGAGAAAGACAATCCGTATCGCCGGGGACGATTACCCGGCAGAGCTTGTCAAGGCAAAGTTTATGAAGCTCAACAGCAGTCACATTGAATTTGTCTTTGACTGCATGAAAGAGAATACCACCAAAATCCGCAACATCAAACAGTACCTTAAAGCGGTGCTGTTCAATGCGCCGAATACCATTGACAGCTACTATACCGCCCTTGTCGCTCACGACATGGCGACAGGCAAAATCTAAAGGAGGATTACCACATGGCACAGAAAACAGGAGCTTTGATTTTTGACGAACAGACCGACCGCTACGACATTCGCTTTGACATTGCCGACTATTACGGCGGCTTGCATTGCGGAGAGTGTTTCGACGTATTCACAGGCGGCAAATGGAAGCCGACCCGCATTGAAATGAGCGCGGCGCAGGAATGGTACCTTGTGGGTATCCGCGCCGAGGATTTGAACGGCTTGCGCGTCCGTATCTAAAGCTTATGGGCGGCTACCGCAGCGGCGTACCACCCTAACACTATCAGACTACCGCGAAAGGAGGACGGTAAATGCAAGATGAAATCAACGAAAAGACCATAGCCCTTTACATCAAGACCGGGAAGCTGACCGCGCAGACACTTCAAAAGGCTATGAAAACGCTGCTTGCACAGATGAAGAAGCAGAAAGACAAAACGCCGCAGGGCAAGCAGACCTTAAAGCAGCTTATGAAGCAGAACGCGGGAGTTTCCAACATTGAGATTACCGAGGGCAATATCAAAGCCTTTGAGAGTACGGCGAAAAAGTACGGTATCGACTTTGCGCTGAAAAAGGACACGACGGAAAACCCGCCCCGCTACCTTGTGTTTTTCAAAGGCCGCGACGCTGACGTGCTGACCGCAGCCTTTAAGGAGTTTTCCGCAAAGAAGCTGACACAGGAGAAAAAGCCCTCTATCCGCAAGCTGCTTTCCTCTCTGAAAGAAAAGGCGGCGGGCTTGAACGCGCAGCGGGACAAGGTAAAGAACAAGGACAGGGAGGTATCGCTATGAAGCAGGAAGTCAAAAAGCTGCTTATCCTCAACCTGCCCTATCTGCTCTTTGTCTATCTGTTTGACAAGATAGGCGCAGCAATACGCCTTACCCCCGGCGCAGACGCAAGCGAAAAGCTCTTGCAGCTTGGGACGGGCTTTGCCGCCGCCTTTTCCAGTATCGCGCCGAGCCTGCACCCCGCCGATCTGCTTATCGGCATTGCGGGGGCGGTCATTATCCGGCTTGCCGTTTACATGAAAGGCAAGAACGCGAAGAAGTACCGAAAAGGCATGGAATACGGTTCTGCACGTTGGGGCGGCGCGGAGGATATAAAGCCGTATATCGACCCTGTATTTGAAAATAATGTGCTGCTGACACAGACCGAAAGGCTGATGATGAGCAGCCGCCCGAAGCAGCCGAAGTATGCAAGAAACAAAAACATTCTTGTTATCGGCGGTTCCGGCAGCGGCAAGACCCGCTTTTTCGTAAAGCCCAACCTTATGCAAATGCACAGCAGCTATGTTGTTACCGACCCGAACGGCTATACTGTAAGAGGATAGACAAGCGAGAATGCCAGGCAAAACGGTTTCGCCAGTCAGACGGAATAATGTAGCGTTTCGGGGTGATATGCGGTCAAAATATCGGGTCTGTACCCGATGTTTTGACCGCAAGTACATATGGTTGAAAATTCCTATTTATTCATATAAACCATTGTAAAATGGTAACGGATAATCGTTTTCGTAATCTTTGCATAATGCGATAAATTTCTTTGCCGAAGCTGTTAAAAACTTATCTTTATGATGAATGATATGGAAATTTCGGCTGAAACTCAACCCCTCTACTTTGACAGTACAAATCAAGCCTTGTCGCAGAGCCGGAAGAATCATTCGATGCGGTAATACAGCAATTCCTAATCCATTGATTGCAGCATTGACCAGTGCTGTTGTGCTCATTGCTTCCCATACTGGTGTAATGTGGAAGCCAGCCTGTTCAACTACACGGTTAAACACCTCTCGTGTGCCACTGCCTTTTTCTCGCAAGAGAAATCGCTGTCTTTGAAAATCTTCTATGGATATAACTTGCCCCTGTGTCCAGCCTTTATCCGTACCGCATATAACACTCAGATGATCTTCCATGTAGGCTTCCGAAACGATATTTGGATCATGTGCAATACCTTCGATCAACGCACAATCCAATTCATTTGCCAAAATTTTTTGTTCCAGACGTTCTGATTGCTCAACGGTAACTCTGACATCAAGCCCTGGGCAGAGTTCAGAGAATGCCTTTACATAGTTCGGTAAAAACTGCGAGCCGATGGTGATGCTTGCACCAATACGGAGAACTCCTTTAGAATCCCAATCACGCAACCCTGTTTCCATATCTGAAAACAAGTCGGATATATGTATCGCATATTGAAGAAAATGCTGCCCTGCATCGGTGATTTGCAATCGTCTGCCGATTCTGTCAAACAGGTGTACTCCGTAATATTGCTCCAGTTCCTTAATGGCAAGGCTGACTGCTGGCTGTGTCATGTGTAAAACTTCCGCTGCTTTGGTGGAATTATATCCGTTTTCGCATACGGTACGAAATATTATCATGTGTCGTATCGTCATAACAATCTCCTTATATAAAAATACTTATCCTTTCTGTAAAATTATATTATTTCCGTTATCAGAAATCAAGCGGTATAATGTTAATAAACATAGAAAGGACGGCATTTTTAGAAGTGAATAGCTTGCAAAAATACAAAAAATTGTTTTTCTCCACTTTTAAACTGAGTGCTTGCACTTTTGGCGGTGGATTTGTAATCATTCCGTTGATGCGAAAGAAATTCGTGGAGGAACTTGGTTGGATTGAAGAAGATGAGATGATGGATCTGACCGCAATCGCACAGTCTTCTCCGGGCGCAATAGCAGTTAATGCTTCCATTTTGGTAGGTTATCATGTGGCGGGGTTCCCCGGCGCAATGCTCACGGTATTGGGAACTATATTGCCGCCATTGATGATTATTTCTATCATTTCCATGTTTTATCAGGCATTTCGAGATAATGCCATTGTAAATATGGCAATGGCAGGCATGCTCTGCGGAGTGGCGGCAGTAATCTGTGATGTTGTGATCAATATGGCAAAAACCATTTTTCAGAAAAAACGACTATTGCCTGTTATTGTTATGCTTGGTTCTTTTGTAGCCGTTCGCTTTTTCTCTGTGAATATCATAGTCATTATTCTTGTCTGTGGCGTGATCGGAGCAGCGGATACGTGGCATCAAGGAAAAATGCGAAAAGTAGGTGATAAACGGTGATATACCTTGAATTGTTCTGGAGCTTTTTTCAAATTGGATTATTCAGCATTGGTGGTGGATATGCTGCCATGCCTTTGATTCAGAATCAAGTGGTGGATATTCACCCTTGGCTGACAATGACACAATTTGCGGATATTATGACCATCGCTGAAATGACACCCGGCCCCATAGCCATCAACTCAGCAACATTTGTTGGTATCCAAGTCGCAGGTCTTCCCGGTGCTGTCATCGCAACGGTTGGCTGTGTGTTTCCATCCTGTGTTATCGTAATGACCCTTGCCTATATCTATTATCGGTTCCGTGGATTGAATATGGTGCAGGGCATTCTTGCCGGACTTCGCCCTGCGGTCATTGCAATGATCGCATCAGCGGGTATCTCACTGTTGATTATGGCACTCTACGGACAGAGAACGCTTCCGAATGATTTGGCATCTTTGGACTTGATTGCTGCGATTATTTTTGTTATTGGCATTTTTGTTTTAAGAAAGTGGAAACCGAATCCGCTTTGGGTTATGGCAGGTTCGGGATTTGCAGGAATCATCCTGTATTCACTTGTATAAGAGAGGAGGCGCAGTTATGAAATACACGATAAAGGCAGGAGTCCTTTATAAAAATGAATCTCAGCTTGCCTTGGCAAGAATAAAAAGTGCGTTGCTCGGTCCGCAAAGAAAGATTCTCAGCATCGCAGGTGAGCTGCTTTTGACGGCGGACGCCCGTTATCTCGATGAATCAAAAGCAAGTTCCGGTGATGTAAGAAATCGGGAATATTTACTGACCGACAACGAAAATCAGTTAGTCGGTTCTGCTCGCCCCGGATATGCAGATGGTGATGATCCCAATGTGGTGGGTTGGCCAATTTGCAGAATGCCAAGAGTTGACCATGCCAATATTGTTGTGAACGGCGAAGAATATCTTTTGACCATGCACAATAGCCAGAATTATTCTTTGATAAACGCCCACAATTCGGAGGTTCTTCGTATTATGCACAAGGGTATTGCAGGAGGATGGGCTGTGGAAGATATTTGCGGTTTCGTCCCGGAAATTATTTGCGGTATATTTATCTTTTGCAGATATATAGAACAAGAAAATGAATTTCTGATTGTGTAGAAAAGGTGTTGATGTGAGCAAGTATTTGATTGAAAATTTATTTGGCATAGAGGGATGGAGCATTGCCTGGTATGGTGTAATTATTGCCGTCGGTATGGTTTTAGGTGTAATACTTGCAATTTACCGAGCCAGAAAACAAGGTCTCAAGGACGATCTGATATTTGACTTTATTCTTCTTGCATTACCCATTGCCATTGTCTGCGCCAGAGGATATTATGTCGTATTTGAGTGGAACAGTTATTCCAGCGATATTCTTTCCATATTCAAAATATGGAAAGGCGGGCTTGCCATCTATGGTGGAGTGATTGGCGGTCTGGTTACGGCAATTTTATTTTGCCGCCATCACAAATTTCCTCTGTTCCGTTTTCTGGATTTAGTCGTTCCAAGTCTTGTGCTTGGACAAGCAATCGGACGTTGGGGTAATTTTGTAAATCAAGAAGCATTCGGGAATTTAGTTGCAAATCCCTCATTGCAGTTCTTTCCCTATGCTGTGTATATTGATGCTCTTGGGGAGTGGCATCAAGCAACATTCTTCTATGAAAGCATGTGGAATGTTTGTCTGTTAATGGCAATGCTAATCGTCAGCAGAAAAGAGCCTAAGACTGGTACAATGACTTGTATGTATTTTGTGTTCTATGGCTTGGGAAGATTTTTGATAGAAGGTCTTCGCACAGACAGCCTTTATGTTATTCCAGGAATCAGGGTGTCTCAGATTTTATCATTGGTTTTAATTTTTGGGGGACTGGTGGTTTATGTTATTTTTGTTTATCAGAACAAAATGAAATACGCATATTATGGAAGATATGTAAATAGGAACAACGGAATATGAATTATATAATGACTAAGCCAAAGGCGATCAACTGTAAAAAGTTGGTCGCTTTTGGTTTATTCATTATTGCGAAACGCATATCTGCGCTTGGAACCCGGTGTATCGTCTTGCTCCAAATGCGCAAAAATGAGCGTGACCTTGGAAATTTGAATTTGATTTTCTCGGCGGTTCGTTGATTATCTCCCATTTGCGTGATACAATGATAATCAAAGC
>JAQXPK010000013.1 GCA_029100605.1 Bacillota bacterium
GCCATGGCTGCCCGCTTCAGTGTCAGCAGGTAGATTTCCCCATAGGACAGCCGCCCCACATCCTGGGACGCCACCAGCGGCACCTCCTTCAGCACCTGCTCCCCGGATTTCACCGTCAGCGTACCCAGCCTCTGCCCCCGGCTGACGGGAGCGGTGACCGTGGGCTCCAGCGCCACCTCCGTGGTAACGCCGCTTTTCTGTGCTTTGTCGATCAGCAGCGCCATTTCCGTCTCCGGCACGGCGGCAACCGTGTCGGTCTTGCCCAGCTTCACCGCCACCTGGTTGTCACAGTCGCTGAAATCCGGACTGACCACCGCGAAGTTGGCGAAGCCGTAATCCAGGAGGGATTTACAGGCGGCGTTTCTTTCTTTACTGCTTTCCGCGCCCATGACCACGGCAATCAGCTCCATGCCGTCCCGCATGGCGGATGCCGACAGGCAGTACCCCGCGCCCGAGGTAAAGCCGGTTTTCAGCCCCGTAGCGCCGGAGTAGAAGCGGATGAGCTTATTGGTGTTGGACAGGCCGAAGGTGCCGTTTCGCACGGTGTCCATCCAGATGGTGGTGTAGTTTTTGATAAGCGGATGATTTTTCAGCAGCTCCCGGGACATGAGAGCGATGTCATAGGCGGAGGTGCGATGGTTCTCCGCGTCCGCCCCGTCGTCCAAACCGGTGCAGTTGACGAAGGTGGTGTCCTTCATGCCCAGAGCCGCCGCTTTCTGGTTCATCAAGTCCACGAAGGCCGCCTCTGACCCCGCAATGTGCTCCGCCATGGCGCAGGCGCAGTCGTTGGCGGAGGACACGGCAATGGATTTGAGCATATCGGAAACGGACATGGTCTCACCTGATTTTAAGTAGATCTGGCTGCCGCCCTTCGCCGCTGCGGCTTCGGAGGTCGTCACCATGTCCGTCATGGCGATTTTTCCGGAGTCGATGGCCTCCATAATCAGCAGCATGGTCATCACCTTGGTGACGCTGGCGGGGGCAAGACGCTCGTGGGCATTGGACTCGTAGAGGACGGTTCCCGTTGCCACGTCCATCAGCACCGCGCTTTTTCCCGCCACCTCCAGCTCCACCGCCGCCGTGGGCAGGGTGATCCACGTCAGCGTCAGGGCAAGCGCCACGACACACCAAATCCGCTTCATAGTGATCCCTCCAAATGATTCGTGGTACAACCTATGCCCGTCTCAGACGAATATGCCATAATTTGCAGGATTTTTCTATGGAAACTTCCGGCCTTGTATGGTACAATGTCCCCATCAAACCATTTGGAGGAGCACTATGAGAGGTATCCCGTCCCTGATCACCGACATCCGGAAGAAAGTCTTCACTGAAGTCGCCCGCATGGCCTACAACGGCGGCGACTACACCCAGGCAGAGGATCTGCCCTTCAAAATCGTCCCCGGGGATCAGCCCCTGCACCGGGAATCCATCTTTCTGGAGCGAGCCATCGCCGGCGAGCGGGTGCGCCTGGCTATGGGCCTGTCCATCCGCCCCATCCAGACCCGCAGCCTGATGACCGAGGGCATGGACGCCGCCGCCATCGCCGAGCAATATTACGAGCCGCCCCTCATCAACATCATCCCCTACGCCTGCCACGCCTGCCCCACGAACCAGTACCGGGTCACGGAAAGCTGCCAGAACTGCCTTGCCGCCTCCTGCCAGAAGGTCTGTCCCAAGGGCGCCGTGTCCTTCGTCAATGGCAAGAGCCACATTGACCCGGACAAGTGCATCCGCTGCGGCAAGTGCGCCAAGGCCTGCTCCTACAACGCCATTATCCATCTGGAGCGTCCCTGCCAGGCGGCCTGCGGCATGGATGCCATCGGCTCCGACGAGCACGGCAGAGCCGTCATCCATCAGGATAAGTGCGTTGCCTGCGGTCAGTGTCTGGTGTCCTGCCCCTTTGGAGCCATTGTGGACAAAGGGCAGATCTTCCAGGTCATTCAGTCCATCCGGAAGGGCGACAAGGTCATCGCCATCGTCGCGCCCGCCTTCATCGGTCAGTTCGGCAAGCACTCCACCCCCGGCAAATTTGTCAGTGCCATGAAGGCGCTGGGCTTCGCCCGGGTGGTGGAGGTGGCGGTGGGTGCCGACCTTTGCACCATTGAGGAGGCCAAGGACTTTCTGGAGAAGGTGCCTGCCCAGCAGGACTACATGGCGACCTCCTGCTGCCCGGCGTGGCATTCCATGATCGAAAAGCTGTATCCCGGAGAGATGAAGAAGATCTCCATGACCCTGACCCCCATGGTTTTCACCGCCCGGCTGATGAAAAAGGAGTACCCTGGCTGCAAGGTGGTATTTGTGGGTCCCTGCGCCGCCAAAAAGCTGGAGGCCATCCGGGCGGACATCCGCTCCGACGTGGATTTCGTGCTGACCTTCGAGGAGCTGCAGGGTATGTTCGAGGCAAAGGAAATTGATTTCGAGACGATTCCCGAGGAGGACGTGCTGAACGAGGGCACCGCCGCCGGGCGGGGCTTCGCGGTATCCGGCGGTGTCGCCGGGGCGGTGACAGAGCTGATCCAGCAGGAGCACCCGGACATGGAGGTCAAGACGGCTCGGGCCGAGGGTCTGCGGGACTGCCGGAAGCTTATGACCCTGGCGAAGGCCGGAAAATACAAGGGCTATCTGCTGGAGGGCATGGCCTGTCCCGGCGGCTGCGTAGCCGGGGCGGGCACCCTGCTGCCGGTGGATCTGGCGGCAAAGGTGGTGGGCAAATACCAGTCCGAGGCCGATACCGCCTCTCCCCTGGACAGCCCCTACCGGGAGGAAAGCGAATATCTGGACTGATTGTTGGAAAGAATCACATTTTTTCGCCTCCGGAATACCATGGAATGAGCGGCAAAGCTCAAAAAACCATGACGGAGGGAAAATGTATGTGCAATAACAACGGTCTGTGCGGCTGCCTGAACAACAACTGGTGGTGGATCATCATCCTGATCCTGCTGTTCTGCAACTGCGGCAACAACTGGAACGGCTGCGAGAACAACAACTGCGGCTGCTGCTAAAGCGGAAATGGGCGCCCCATCGGGGCGCCCAATTTTTCATTGGAAGCAGAGGGCGGAATCCCTGACGCCCTCTGCGCAGTGTTCTCTTTCACGAAAACGAGGAAGCGAAGTTCGCTTCCTCGTTTTTGGGATATTACATATCGAAGGGCTCCATGCTGAGCACGGGATGACCCACCTCGGACAGGTAGTTCAGCAGCTGCTCGGGATCGTCGGTGCAGATGGTTTCATCGGCGATCATGTCGGTGAAGTTGTCCACATCGTACATTTCCTTGGCAGTCTTGTCCAGGCGATCCCGCATCTGATCCTTCAGCATCTTGGGCATCCAGACGATACGACCGGGGCCGCCTTCGGCTGCGATGAACTTGTGGGAGGCGATGAAGTGCTTGCCGTGACCCATGAAGCCGGGGGTCTGCACGCCGCCGCCGGTCATGGAGGCCATCTCGGAGAAGGTCATGCCCAGAGGCGTCGAACCGGCGTGCTCACGGCAGGTGATGACCACGCCCATGGACACAGGCTCCACGCCGCAGATACACTCGAAGCAGCCGCAGCTCGTCATGGGATCCTGGAACAGGGAGTACAGGGTCACGTGCTCCAGAGCGCCGTGAGAATACTTGTTGACGGCGGCGTCCACGTCCTCGTAACGACCCAGATGCTCGTCGATGCAGTGCTCCTTGGGGACAACCTGGCAGGGGCCGGTGGGATCCAGCTCATTGGTGGCCTTGGCATCCAGCCAGGACACGGCACCGCACAGGCCCAGACGCTCGGGGGTAACGATACATACATGGCTGGGGGAGAAGGCCTGGCACATGATGCAGGTGTAGTAAACGGGAACGGACTCGTCGGTCATGGACTTCAGACGGTCGTCACGCTTGTTGAACACGGCGTTGGCGGCAGCACGCAGCTCCTTGTTCTTCTCGGCATCCACAACGATGGTGACCTGGCACTTGTCAACAACGGCTTCAAACTCGCTCTTGATCTTGGCGTAGAGAACCTCACCGATGTGACGGAACTTGAAGCCAGCCTCAAAGTCAGCCTTGCTGATACGGATACGGATCATGTCACGCTGACCGGTGTGCATGACACCCTCGATGCAGTTCAGATAGGAGTGGAACTTCCGCTCCATAACGGACTCAAAGTCAGGCTGCATGGCCTTGCCAGCCACGTCCACGGTGTAGGACATGGAGATCTTGGAACCCACGGGGATCTCGTCGATTTCCGGTCCGATGACGGTGATCTTGTGGTCCTCGATTTCGGCGGCTTCCTTGGTGTGCACCAGCTCGAAGCAGTCCACACGGGAGCCGTCAACCTCCACCTGCATATCGGGACGGCGGATGATCTCGCCCTCGAAAGCGGAAGCAAAAGATACGGGAATGTCGATGTTGGTGATCTTGATCTTGATGTCCCGGGCCTCCAGAGAGGTTGCGTTGAACTTCTCAACATCGGGCTGCACGATCAGGCTCTTGGGAACACGGAAGATGTTCTCCTGCTCGTTGGTGATAACGGGGAAGCCCAGAGCAATGGCGCCGGCGCCGCAGGCAACCACAACATCGTCCAGAGGAGCGAAGGCGTTGACGAAAGCGGGTACACGCTCCATGGTGTACTTCATCAGACCGGCAGCGTCACCGGGCTGGATGTTGCCGAAGATCAGAGCGGCACGGACGGCCACGGAGACAACATGGATGACAGAGGTGACATCCTTGCCCAGGGGGATGACGCGGACGTTGTCGCCGGTCTTGTACTCCTTCTCCTGGAGCTGATCGATGATGCCGCCCACCAGAGTGACCAGCATGCCCTGGCTCTGATAGCTCTTGACCAGAGCCACGGCCTCGTCAGCGGTAGGAGCGGTGCCCAGGATGACGGGAACGCCGGGGATGTCGCCAGTAACCAGGGGAACACCCAGAGAACGGACAACGGCATCGGGCAGATGGCCGTAGCAGGGAGCCTCGTAGGGAGCGTCATTGCCGATGTACTTCAGAACCTCGATGAATTCTGCGCACAGAGCGGTGGCAACGCCGGACATGAAGGCATCGTTCAGGCGGTTGTTGCGGGTCATCAGGCCCTTGACAACGCCCAGGGCTTCCTTCAGCTGACCCAGGGTCTCGACCTTGACGCCAGTGACGCCGTAGTAGCAGGGCAGAGAATATGCGGTGCCGGGGAAGGACACGGCCTGGCCCTCACCGTACTGTGCGATGGCATTGTTGACAGCTGCCTCGGTGAGGCCGTAGACAGCGTCGTTGCCGCCGAAAACTCTTTCAAATAAAGTCACGGTATTTCCTCCTAATTTTCTTCACGATCCAGAATCGCTTTGATTTTGCGGATCTCCTCAATGGCCTCGGGGCTGAAATCATAGGGAGATTTGCCCTGACGGTCCGCGTTGATGATATCCGGGTTGTAGTGAATGCAGCCCAGCAGATCCTCTGCCGGGATCGCGCTCCGGACGAAAGCCTCGTCGCTCTCGTCCCGGACTTTATTGGCAACCACCCGAACCTGCTTGACCCCCAGGTCCTTGGCCAGCCGCTTCACATTGCGGTAGGTCTGGACACTGCGGGCACCCGGCTCAATGACCACGATAAACTGGTCCATGTTGGAAGCGGTGCCCCGGCCCAGGTGCTCCAGACCGGCCTCCATATCCATAATGACCACATCGTCCTTGCGGAAGGTCAGGGCGGCCAGGATGGATTTGAGCATCACATGCTCCGGACAGACGCAGCCGGAGCCGCCCACATCCACCGTACCCATGACCAGCAGCTTGACGCCGTTGATGTCCTTGGAGTACTTCTCGGGGATGTCGGCCACGTAGGGGTTGAGCTTATAGAACCGGTTGGCATCGGTAGCCCCGGTGCGCTCTTCCACCAGCGTGCGCATTTTGCTGATGGGGACAATGGAATCCACTTCCTCCTGGCTCAGGCCTAAGGCCAGGCCCAGGTTGGCATCCGGGTCTACGTCGGCGGCAAGGACAGTGCGTCCTTCGTCGGCATAGAGCCGGGCCAGGGTGGAGGCAAGGGTGGTTTTTCCGACACCGCCCTTGCCGGTGATAGCTAGTTTCATATGTTAGATGCCCAGAGCAGCGCGCTTCTCTTCGATGCGGGCAATCATCATGTCGCCCATCTTGTCGATGTCCTTCTCCACGATGTACTTGGCCTCAACCCACTTGTTGATGCCGTCTTCGCCGCAGAGCAGGTCACAGATCTCGGAGGAACCGGAAACGTAGGGATCCACGCCCAGGTAGGTATCCAGGCCGGTGGAAACAACGTAGTTACCGATGGAAACGGCCTTCTCAGACATCCATTCGGGAGCGCAGCCCACAACAGGCAGCTGAGAAATGTTCAGACCGGAGTCCTTGGCCAGCTGAGAGGCCAGGATCAGCATACGGGTGATGTCCACGCAGGAGCCCATGTGCAGAACGGGAGGAATGCCAGCCAGCTCGCAAACACGCTTCAGACCTGCGCCGCAATATTCCTTGGCCTGTACGGGATCCATGAGGCCTGCCTTGGCAGCAGCCTGAGCGGAGCAGCCGGAAACGATGCAGATGATGTCATTCTCCAGCATCTTCTTCATCAGCTCAATGTGCGCAGTGTCAGGACGGACCTTGGGGTTGTTGCAGCCGACCAGAGCCACAGCACCGCGGAGAACACCGGAGGTGATGCACTCCAGCAGAGGCTTGGTGGTGCCGAACTCGTCAACCTGGGAGTTGGCAACGCCGTCAAGAACCTTAATGATGGCTTCAACAGAGTAGCCCACGCGGGTCTTCTGAACCTGGTTGGGGATGTTCACCAGCTCGGGCTTCCGGTTCTTGAAGTTCTCAATGGCCATCTTGACGATTGCCTTGGCGTTGTCACCGGCGTTCTCGGCAGAGAACTGGATGAACTCGGAGTCGGGCATCCGGCAGATGGGAGAGGTGGTGATGAACTTGGTGTGGAAGCACTTGGAGAGGGGTCCCAGTGCGGGGAAGATGCACTGTACGTCTACGACGATGGCTTCGCAGGCGCCGGTGAGAACCACGTTCTCCTGGCTCAGGAAGTTACCGGCCATGGGGATGCCGTGACGCATGGCCACTTCGTTGGCGGTGCAGCACACGCCGGAAATGGTGATGCCCTTGGCACCAACGCTCTTGGCCAGAGCGATCATCTCAGGATCGTTGGCGTAGTAAACGATCATTTCAGACAGGGAGGGATCGTGGCCGTGAACAACGATGTTGACATTGTCCTTCTCCATAACGCCGATGTTGGCGGTGGAGTCCACGGGCTTGGGAGTGCCGAACAGAACGTCGGAGAACTCGGTGCCCATCATGGAGCCGCCCCAGCCGTCAGACAGGCCGCAGCGAAGCGCCTGGCGAACCAGAGCCTCCGGCAGGGAGCTGTTGCCCATGTGGGTCATATGCAGAGCGGTGGCGACTTCCCGGTCAATAGCCCGGGGCTCGATGCCGGCCTCATGCCACAGCTGCTGGGTATGCTCGGGAGCACGCTTCAGGAACTTCTGGACGCCGAAGGGCTTGCCGTATTCCATCAGGCCGATCTCAGCCATTTCGTGAGCCAGATCGTAGATGTCCTTGCCCTCGGTCTCAACGCCCCATTCCTTGGCGATGCGGATCAGCTTCTCAGGATCCTTGACCTGGTAGTTGCCGCCTTCCTTGGCCTGGTACAGGGTATGCATGATCTCACGGCCATGGTCGGAGTGGGTGGCAGAGCCACCGGCGGTAAAGCGCAGGAAGTTACGGCCAACAATGCCGTGAACATCGCAGCCGCAGATACCGCGGGGAGCCTTGGGAGTGATGCGGCAGGGGCCCATGGAGCAGATACGGCAACAGGTACCCTTCTCGCCGAAGCCGCAGTGGGGGGTCTGGTTTTTGACACGCTGCTGCCAGGAATCAGCGCCGACCTTCTTGCCGTTTTCCAGCAGAGAATCGGTGGCCGCTTCCATCTCTTCGACAGTGGTCAGATATGCCCAATCCTTCAATGTGATTTCCTCCTAATTAAGTAATTCTTTCCTGTTGATACACTGGTATTGCCGAACCCATACTGTATCGATAATATTCTACCAATAGAAAACAAGATTGTCAATCGGCGAATCCGCCACATTTCACATGGGATTCCCTATCCCCCCAGGGGGGTTTTTGTTCATTTTCAACGGATGTGCCCAAAAATCGAGCCCCTTCATGTTCGAAAATCTATTTTTCCACATTTTTGAGGAAAATTTAGAAATTGCAAATTTTTTTCTGTGTGCTATGATAAGCGTATTCAAGCAAGAGGAGCCTTATGTCTCATGACAGATCATTTGACCGCCCGGTACGGGCTGATTCACGGCGCTTACTGGGCGTCTTATGCGGCCATTGCCGCCTATGTAAACCTGTATCTGCTGGAAATTGGCTTTTCCAGCGGGGCCATTGGCGTTCTCATCGCCCTGGCAGGGCTTTTGTCTGCTCTTTTGCAGCCATTGGCCGCAAGCTACGCAGACCGGGAGACCAGCCCCAATTTAAAGACCATCAATCTGGCCATAGCCGCCCTTTGGATGCTTTCGGCGCTGGGGCTGCTGGTTTTCCACAAAAATAAGGTTGCCTCCCTTTTGTTCTACGGCGGCTGCCTTTCCCTGCTGCAATTGCAGACCCCTCTGGTCAACGGCCTGGGGGTCACCAGCATCAATTGCGGCTGTAAGCTCAACTACGGTGTGTCCAAAAGCGTCAGCTCCGTGACCTACGCTTTGGTATGCCTGGTGCTGGGCCGCATGACGGCAGCCCAGGGCGGGCGGCCGGTGCCCTGGTCCATTGTGCTGCTCACCGGGGTGTTCATTCTCTCCCTGGTGCTTTACCCCGCCCAGCGGGCCCCTCGGAGCGACAGCGAAGCCAAGGGCGCAGACGGCCTGGCCTTCTTCCGGAAATATCCGCGGTTCACCGGAGTGCTGGCAGGCTGCATCCTGCTCTACATCAGCCACGTCTTTTTGAACAGCTTCACCCTCCAGATCATCCGCACCAAGGGTGGGGACAGCAGCCACATGGGCCTTTCCATGGCCATTGCCGCCCTGTCCGAAATCCCCACCATGCTGCTCTTCACACAAATGCTGCGCAAAAAGAGCAGCGGCTTCTACATCAAGCTCACAGGCTTCTTCTTCCTGCTGAAGGCCGCAGGCTCCTGGCTGGCCCCCAATGTGACGGTATACTACATCTTCCAGGCTGTCCAGATTGGTGCCTGGGCGCTGATTGCCATTGCATCTGTATATTATGTAAACGCAATCATGGAACCCCAGGACGCGGTGAAGGGTCAGGCCTATTTTACCGCCGCCTACACCCTGTCCAACGTCCTCGCTGCCCCCCTGGGCGGCCGCCTCATCGATACCCTGGGGGTTAACGCCATGCTGCTCCTTGGCACCCTCTGCGCAGTCCTGGGCACGGCGGTAAATCTGGTGTTCGCGGAGAAGACAGTGGATAAGGGAATCTAAAAGGCTTCCCATTTACTCCTTTACCGGCAGCTCTGCAGTGAAGGTAATGCGGCCGTCTGCGTAGTCGGCCCAGATTTTTCCGCCGTGGGCAGTGACGATGTTTTCGGCGATGGAGAGTCCCAGGCCGAAGCTGCCGTCCCGGCTGCGGGCGGCATCCATGCGATAGAAGCGCTTGAAAATGTCTTTCAGCGCCGCCTTGTCCATGGGCTGCGCGTTATTGGATACGCTCAGGCGGCAGTGGTGCCGGTTTTGCCTTTCCAGGGTGAGCCGGACCGTGCCTCCCTGGGCGTATTTTTTGGCATTATCCAGCAGAATGTCCACCAGCTGTCCCAGGTGCTGCCGGCTGCCGGTGAGGGTAATGCCCGGGGTAACGGCGGATTCCAGCGTCAGCCCTGCTTCAAAAAACACAGCTTCAAAGGGCAGCAGGGCATCCTCGGTCAGCGCCGAGAAATCCACCTGCTCAAAGACCATTTTCGCCTGGCCGTTGTCAGACCGAGCCAGTTCCAGCAGGTGCTCTACCAGACTGCGCATCTGGTGGGACATGGTGAGGATGCTGTCCACGCAGCGGCTCTGATTTTCCCCATCGGACATCTGCAAAAGCTCTGCGTTGGTCATGATGACGGTGAGGGGTGTTTTCAGCTCATGGGAGGCATCGGCTACAAATTGCCGCTGCTGATCCCAGGCCTTCTCAACCGGGCGGACCATCCACCTTGCCAGCAGCACCGCAATGCCCAGGAATCCCCCCAGGCACAGCACCCCCAGAGCGGCGCAGGTTTTGGCAAGGCCCAGAAGCGTTGCCTTTTCGCTGGACATATCCGCAAAGACGATGGTCTCGGACAGGGGCGAACGGACCTTCAAAAAGCGAAGATTGTACTCCGAAATGACCCCCGTATCCCCGGTTTTGGCTGTGGCAGCCTCCATAAGGGCGGTGAGGAATACCTGATCGGACAGGTCATAGTAGCCCCCCACCACGGCGGTCAGCTCTCCTGTGGCGCTGACCTTCAGCAGGAAATAGGGCAGGTGCACCCCCGTTCCGCCGGAATTGGGGCGGCCCAGCTGGAAGGGGTTTGCGGCCACCGTGCGCATCATGGAAAGGCTCTCCTCCTCCAGATTCTGAGCTGTAGAGGTGTACAGCAGTCCGAAGATGGAGCAGAGCATGACCGTGACGATGGCCATAATGACGCATACGAACCGAACCCGAAGCTTTTTCAGCATCCTTCCTGCACCTCCAGCCGGTAGCCCATGCGCCGGACGGCGGCTATGGTCACATTGGAGCCGATGGAATTCAGCTTTTTCCGCAGGAAGCCGA
>JAQXPK010000014.1 GCA_029100605.1 Bacillota bacterium
CTTTCCGCCCAGCAAGGAAGATAACGCATTCTGGCGCAATTCAGGCCGGAAAGAATTAAAGTTTTTAATCAAGAGTTAGTATCAAACGAATTCTTGGGCAACACCGCATAATGGGGCAAGGAGATTCGGCAAGAGATTTTGACGCAAGCGAAAGTATGTGCATAAAAATTCCCATGCAGGACTGCTTCCATTCTAGGTGGCGTATCGGGATATGCATGGGAATTTTAACCGAGAATTCGTATCAGGCAAGCGGCTGCACCAGGTACTGTTCCCAGAGGTAGGTCTGCTGGGACTGTTTCAGGCCGTAGGCCTCCCGAATGCCCTGGCAGAGGGTTTTCAGCTTGAACTGTAAGGGTGACGCAGTAAACAGCGCCTCGTTCCCCGGCGTCATGGCGTATTCCAGGATCCGCGCCCGATCCTCCTTGGGAAAGCTCATGGAATAGGTGTCCACAAAGCTGCGGGTATCCGGCTGAAGATACGCGCTGCCGTCCCGGAGGGCGTTGGCAGAATAATCATAATCGTATTCAAAGCCCACGGGATTCAGCTTCGCCCACTGATCCAGGGCGGTGCTGTTGCCCAGGATGTGGGTCTCCATCACATGATATAGCTCGTGGTACAGGGCTTTTTCCGAGGTATCCCCCGCTGCCAGCACGATGTACGCCTCCGTCCCCTTCTGGAAGGAGATACCCGTCGCCGTGTCCAGGCTGCCGGACTGGGCGCTGCCGGTGATGCTCCGCACCAGGCAGATATTCAGGGCAGAAAAATGGGACACGGTGGCCTCCAGCATTTCCTTCGGGAAGTTGGACAGCCGCTGTTCCAGCCGCTCCAGTTCCTGCCGCAGAACGCTCACCAGGTACTCTCCCTCAAAATCATAGTCCCAGGGCTGCACCGCCAGGGCGTCCTCCCAGACCCGCACCCGCACACCGTAGGTCTGCCCGACGGACTCGGCGTAGGACTGGCACCGAACCAGGCCGTGATAGTCCGGCTCGGCGGCGGTATAGTAGGGGCCGGTGTAGATCGTCGTGTCGCCGGCGGCGAATTCCGGCGAGGAGACATCCCAGCGGTAGAGGACATCCTTGCCGTAGTCGGAATCGAACAGCAGCAGGTAGACCCAGCCATCCGCCGTTGATTCTACCGCCATCGGGATTTCCGCCGAGGACAGGGTCAGCGTTGCACTCCGGCAGCCGCTTTCCAGTTGGTAATAGTCCAGCCGAACCTGGGATTCGTCCGTTTCGGCTGCCGTCACGGCGGCGTTTTTCGCTTCCAGGAAGAAGCCCTCGCCGTTCAGCTCCGCCGGAGTCAGTACCTGTGGCTGCTCCCCGCCGAACAGCATCGTCCGAATGCTGCCGGTGGGAAACGCGGCAAAGTACCGCTCATCGTCGGTGGTGAGGGTCAGATCTCCCCCGCCCTCGTACAGAAGCCGCCCGTTTTCCACGGACAGCAGCAGGGTGCGGTCATTGCCCTCCCCGTCCTTCACCCGGCACTGTAAAACCGTGTCGTTCTGGTGGATCCCTGTGACGCTTTGGTCGGGAAAGGCCACCTCTTTCAGCATACGGTGAACTCCGGTTTCCAGATTCCACGCCCGAATGGCGCTGTGGTCGCAGTAATACAGGGTATTCCGGTCATCGGACAGGATGGGCGTTCCCGAAAGGTTCTCCGGCGCGGGAATGTGGCGGATTTCCTTCAGGGACGCGTCCAGCACCACGGTTTGCCGGTTCACAGGGTCGAAAAAGCTCAGATTGCTCCCCGTAATCCGCAGAGATGGGTCCTCAGCGGAAAGGGGAAAGCCCAGCCGAACGGAAGCCGCAATATGCAGCTCCTCTCCCGAAAGCCGGGTGATGCAGGTGCTTTCCTCCGTATCGGAGAACACCAGCAGATCGCTGCCCATGGCTCTCAGGCCGGAAGCGCCGGGGATGCTCAGGGGATAGACCCGCAGAGCGCCGTGGAAGCGCTGCTCCAAAGCGCTGTCCGGGTCATACAGTCCTGCCGGCGGTATGGCGGCGGCAGGAACCGCTTCCGTCTGAAAAGAAAGGGTCTGAGCCGGGTCTTCCCGGGAGCAGGCGGACAGCAGCAGGCACAGAAGCAGCAGCGCAAATACGCGTCGTTTCATCATTGTCTCCTTGCAAGGGTGTAATCGTCGCCCTGCCGGTAAAAGGGGCAGTGGCGGCTGCGGGAGCTTTCGATACGATAGACCTCATCCTCGTCCAAGTCCATCCGGCAGATGTATTCTTCAAACTCCTCATCATAATCATAATACCAGCAAGACTCGCATTCCGTCGAATCCACGGTTATTCCTCCCAAATATGGAATAAAAAATTCCCGTTTTCATAAATCAGGCAGCTGTGGCTGCCGTCCTTGGGAATGGACACGCTTCCGGGGTTCAGGCAGCGGATGCCGCCGCGCACTTCGTCCAACTTGACATGGGTATGTCCGGAGAGAAACACACTGTCCCGGGGAAGGGGCGGCAGATTATCGGGATTCCGGTGATGTCCGTGGGTCAGATACAGTTCCGTGCCGTCCACCAGCAGCTGGGCATAATCCGCCATGCAGGGAAAGGGCAGCACCATCTGATCCACCTCCGCCTCACAGTTGCCCCGAACCGCAACGATGCGCTCCCGGTACTGCGACAGCATGGGAATCACCTGTTTGGGCGCATAATCCCGGGGTAGGTCGTTCCGGGGGCCGTGATACAGCAAATCGCCCAGCAGCACCAGCCTGTCCGGGTGCTCCGCCTCCACCAGATCAACCAGCTTTTTGCACCAATAGGTGGAGCCGTGAATATCCGACGCGATGATCAATTTCATAGAGAGCCTCCCATATCCAGCCGCGCCAGATACGTTTCCACGTCAAAGGGGCGCAGCTTCTCGTCTTTGCGCAGGTACAGCGGATGGTGGGGGTGTCCCTTTTTCGAGACGGCACCGGCGCAGTACCACGCCGCCCCCCGTTCCTCCCCGGCCTGTAGAAAATCCTCCAGGCAGCGAGGCAGGTAATCCCGCTTTTCGATGATCGCCCCCCAGGCTGCCCACACTGCCGGGTGCCGGGAAAGGGACAGCACATACCGAAATGCCTCCAGGTTTTCCCGGTGAAGGATCGGATTGCAGATTTTCTCCATATCATCAGGGGAGGTTGCCCGCTGGGCATAGACGTTGAACATCAGAAAGCTGTCATAGCCGTTTCCCAAGGCGATGCGCTCCACGGATTTGAGGGTGTTGTCCAGATGGTTAGGCCGCGCCGTGGAGGGGTTGATACCGATGCAGATCAGCGGCTTTTGTCCCCGGGTGCCCAGTATGTAACGGTACTCGGAATAGAAGTTGGGGGCGTAGATCCATTTCGCGATGTCGTATTCGTCGCTGGGGGTGTTGGCTGCCGCCAGCGCCTGCCGGAAGGTGACCAGCTCCAGCTCCCGGGTGGTTCCGCTGGGTATGTGTGCCATCAGATTTCCTCCACGCTGGGAAACCACAGGCTCTTGCTGGGGTCGTGGAAATCACAGCTCTGCGGATCCCTTCCCGTCTGCATACACCAGGCGGCGAATGCGGTGTCCAGGAAGGTATACACGCCGTCCATGGTAGACTGGAGGCTGAGGGTGGTGCCGTCGGCAAGGTACAGCTCCACCACAATGCTGCCGCCCTGCACCACATACAGCTTTTGCCCCATGATTTCTTTGTAGGTATGCTCCGCGTCTTTCTTTCCAAACCGGGAGACGAGAAAGCTCTCCCCGTCGTAGAAAATCCCGAAGCTCAGATAGTACACCGCCAGGCATACGCCCATTACCAGCACAACGGCGCCGCCGATCATGAGCACCAGCCCGTCTCCGACACCCACGCATATGGCGAGAATGCCCAGGACGGTGAAGACCACGCCGAACAGGCCGAAGCGCTTGTTGGCCCGGACTGCCATGCCGGAACGGTGCTGGGTCTTGCTGCGGAACAGCTTGGTAAAGCCCTTGTCCACCAGAAAGCAAACGCCGAATACAGCGGCGGCGATCAACAGAGTTGCAACGAACTGCATATCTTTCTCTCCTTGCAAACGCCGCTACGCCCAGAGCACAGTGTCCACGCTGATGTCGTGTTCCTCCGTGTCCAGATGGGGCAGCAGCTGAAAATCATAGCACAGGGCAATCGTGGGGTGGTTCGGCTCCCGGGACAGGAATTTGTCGTAAAACCCGCCGCCGTAGCCGATGCGATGCCCCTCCCGGTCAAAGGCCAGGCCGGGCATCAGCACCAGCGCCGTTTCGTCATGAGCCACCGGTTCGTCCGCAATGGGCTCCGGAATTCCGGCGTAGCCGGGAGCGACCCGGGTCAGATCGTCCAGGTAGATAAAGCTCATCTCGTCGCCGTAGCACTTGGGCACCGCTACCCGCTTTCCGTCCCGGAGCGCCTGCTCCAGCATGGGCACGGTTCGTACTTCCTGATTATAAGGAAGATACCCGTATATGGTTTTGGCGCGGCGGTAAGCCTCCGACGCGGCGAAAAGCGATGCCAGCCGGGCGCTGCGGGATTGTATCTCCTCCGCCGTCATGGCCCGCTTCTTCTCCCGGATGACCCGGCGCAGTTCGGTTTTATCCATTTTCTTTCTCCTTCTCCTTCACCGGGCGGAACATCCGGAACCACAGGAAAATGGCGATCTGCCCGGGAATGCCCAGCAAATACAGCTTCCAGAAATTATAGTGGAAGATCACCAGCACGGAAAGGTGGATCGCCACAAGAAAGCCCCAGACAATGGCGGAAATCAAAAATCGGTTCCACCGGAAATCCCGCCACGCCGACAGCAGACTCAGCAGCACGATGGCGTTGGCGGGCACCGCGTAGAAAAAGGCCAGATAGCTGTAATCTTCCGTCACACGGAAAGAGGACAAAATCACAAACACCAGCAGTGCCACGAACCACACCAGGGTGGAGGACAGGGCCAGGATCACATTCTTGTTGGCCTTGCGCTTCAGCGCTTTTTCCGAAACCTGGGTCATGGCCTTTTCCAGCGCGCCGGGGTTCCCAGGCAGGGCGTTGGGATCAGCCAGCAGATCGCCCACCGGAATCTGAAACAGCTCCGCCAGCTGCACCAGCGTCACCACGTCGGGGGCGGACTCGCCCCGCTCCCATTTGGAAACCGCCTTGTCGGAATAATTCAGTTTTTCCGCCAGTCCGGCCTGCGTCAGTCCGTCCCGCTTGCGGTAGGATGCGATATTCGCACCGATTCGGTGCCTCAATGTCTCGTCGTCCATGGTTTCCCTCCAGCGTATAATCGGGATTATTTTATCACAGCCCGGAGGGCATTGCAACAGGAAAACGCCGTTTCCCCGCTGCAAAAAGAAAACCGGCGTGCCACCCAAAGCGGCACGCCGATGCGTTTCGATTAGCCGAAGAACCGGCGGAAGTAATCGAACCAGTCCTCGTAGTTGCCCTCACTGGGCATGGCGGTATCCTCCTGGGGTGTGGTTTCCGTCACGGTATCATGGGGTTTTTCGTCGAAGGTGATGGTCAGGGTCAGCTCCTTGCCGCCCCGGACAACATCCACCGTGGCGGTGTCCCCGGCCTTGTAGTTCCGCAGAGCCCGGGTCAGGTCGGTTCTGCTGGCGATGGTTCTGCCGTCCAGACCCACGATCAGATCCTTTGGCTGAATGCCGGCTTTGTCAGCGCCGCTGCCCTTGGTCACATCCACAACATAGGCACCCTCGGTGGGCAGGCCGAATTGGGCGGCGGCATCTTTGTCGATGTCCTTCACCGTAATACCCATGTATGCGCCGGTAACATAGCCGTAGTCGATGAGATCGGAGATGATACCCATAACATCATCAATAGGAATGGCAAAGCCGATGCCCTCGATGGACGCGCCGGAATTGGTGGTGCCGGAATACTTGGCGGTGGTGATGCCGATGACCTCGCCGTACACGTTGAACAGCGGGCCGCCGGAGTTGCCGGGGTTGATGGCGGCATCGGTCTGAAGCATACTGATGACGGTGTTGTCCGTGGTGACCTCCCGGTTGATGCCGCTGATGTAGCCCACGGTCTCGGTGGCCGTCAGCTTGCCCAGAGGATTGCCGATGGCAACCACCATGTCGCCGATGGCAAGCTCGCTGCTGCTGCCGATGGTCGCGGCGGCGAGATCCGTCGCCTCCACCTTCAGCACCGCCACATCATTGGTAGCGTCGTAGCCCTTGACGGTGGCGCTGTATTCCTGCCCGTTATGGGTGGTGACGGTGATTTCCGTGGCGTTCTGCACCACATGGTAGTTGGTCACCACATAGCCGTCCTCCGTCAGCACAAAGCCGGAGCCGGAGGAGGTTCCCTCCGCCACCTGTCCGTACACGGTGGTCTGCATGGTGCAGGAAATGGCAACCACACTGTTGACATTGCTCTGGTACAGCTGGGCGGGGGTCATGGCGGCGCCGTCCATGGCGGGAATCACGCCGGACGCGCTGCCGGACACGCTCTGTATCTGCTTTTGGAGCTCATCGATCTGTTTATTCATCTGGCGGATAGTTTCCGCGCTGCGCTTTTCCCAGGTGCTGTTGACGCAGGAGGCGGTAATCAGGCATCCGCCCGCCACCAGGACAACCACCAAGACGGCGGCAAAGATGCCCCGCCAAAGGGATTTATGGGTTTTTTTCTCCTTCTTCGGCTTCACAGGAGGCTGGGTCTGGGGCTGGTACTGGTATTGGTTCTGCTGGTACTGTCCCGCCACATAAGGAGAATTGGCATAGGGGGATTCCTTGCGGCCCGTGCCCGCGGCGTGGTACGCGCCGGACTCCGGCTGCGGTTCGCTCTGAGGCGTTTGAGGGGCGGCTGGTTCCTGAGGCGTCGCGGGTGTCTGGTTGTTTTCTTCTTCAGGGTGTTCGCTATCTGTAAAGGTATCCATGGTTTGTTACCTCCCTTTTTTTCTTGCTTTACTGTAGTCTTGACATATGAAGAATTATGTACCGACTTGTGAAGGATATTTGAATTTTACAATTTTGCCGGGCTTTCGTCAAGAAAAATTCGCGGCAGCTCTCGCTGCCGCGAAAATGTCACTTCGTGCGGAAGGACTTGCAGTCGGTGCACTGATCCATGGTGGGATTCGTCTCGTGGGTGCCCACCAGGATGCGATCCAGGGAGCAGTAATTCTCGTTCTCGCAGTGGTTGGCGCACTGCTGGACAGTGCACTCAATGCTCTTGTTGGCATGGCAGTTCATTGAAAAAGCCTCCTTTTCTTTTAGGTTCGGAAATAGTATGAACCGGCGGCGGAAAAGTATCCTTGGAAACCCTTTCCAGGATTGCTTTTTTCAACGAAATGTGGTATGGTTGTGCAAACAAAATCAAAGGAGAAGCGTGCCATGGCTATCATCGCCCCATCGATTCTGTCCGCGGACTTCGCCAACCTGGAGCGGGACATCCGGGATATCGAGAATAACGGTGCCGACTGGGTGCACGTTGACGTAATGGACGGGAATTTTGTTCCCAACATCTCCATCGGCATCCCCGTTGTCAAGGCGCTGCGACCCGTCACTTCCCTGCCCCTGGACGTGCATCTGATGATCGACCGGCCTGGACGGTATGTGGAGGAATTTGTCAAAGCCGGCGCGGACTGGCTCACCGTCCATCTGGAGGCCGACCAGCCCCAGAACATTCTGGACTGTCTGGATCGGATTCACGCTCTGGGCTGCAAGGCCGCCGTCTCCCTGAAGCCCAAAACCCCAGCGGAGGCCGCTATCCCCTATCTGGCAAACTGCGACATGGTGCTCGTTATGACCGTAGAACCGGGCTTCGGCGGGCAGAAATTCATGGCGGATATGATGCCGAAGGTGAAAAAGCTCCGCCAGCTGCTGGACGAACGCAACCCCGCCTGCCTCATTGAAGTGGACGGCGGCGTGGACGGGGAGACCTGCCGTGTCTGCAAGCAAAGCGGCGCGCAGGTTCTGGTGGCAGGCTCCGCCTACTTCAAGGCCCCCGACCGGGCGGCCTTCGTCAAGACCGTTCAGGCATAAAAATACCGGGCGTCTCGGATTGAGACGCCCGGTATTTGATCGTATCAGCAGTAGAAATCCCGGATTTTCTTGGCTCTGCTGGGGTGGCGCAGCTTGCGGATGGCCTTGTTCTCGATCTGGCGGATCCGCTCCCGGGTGACGCCGAAGATCTGCCCCACCTCTTCCAGGGTGTGGGTGCGACCATCGTACATACCGAAACGCATCCGAAGTACGTCCGCCTCCCGCTCCGTCAGGGTGTCCAGGATCTCCTTCAGCGCCTCTGCCAGCAGGGCGTTGGAGGTGGCGTCGGCGGGGCCGGGGGTGCGCTCGTCCTCCACGAAGGAGCCGATGGAGGTGTCCTCCTCGTCACCCACGGGAGTGTCCAGGCTCAAGGTGTCAGCGGCGGTGCGGTTGGCCTCGATGATCTTCTCCACAGGCAGGTTCAGCTCCGCGGCGATCTCCTCCACGGTGGGCTCCCGGCCCAGCTCCTGCACCAGCTTCCGGTTGCACCGGGTGGCCTTGTTGATGACCTCTACCATATGCACCGGAACCCGGATGGTACGGGCCTGATCCGCGATGGCGCGGGTGATGGCCTGCCGGATCCACCAGGTGGCATATGTAGAGAATTTGTTTCCCTTTGTCCAGTCGAATTTGTCTACCGCGCGGATGAGGCCGGTGTTGCCCTCCTGAATCAGATCCAGAATGTGCAGGCCGCGTCCGGAATACTTCTTGGCGATGGAAACCACCAGCCGGAGGTTGGCCTCGGTGAGCTTGTTCTTGGCCTCCTGGTCGCCCTCAGCCACCCGCTTTGCCAGCTCCACCTCTTCCTCGGCGGAAAGCAGCTTGATCTGACCGATTTCCTTCAGGTACATCCGCACGGGGTCGTCCAGGCTGTACTCGGCAGCCAGATCCACCGGGTCAACCAGTTCCTCTTCGTCCAGGCCGGTGAGGTCGATGTCCCCGTCGTCCCCCAGGTCGATGTCGTCCTCTCCCAGATCCAGCTCCAGGTCGGCGGTCACCACCTGGATATTCATAGCGTCCAGGCGGTCATAGATCTCCTCGATCTTCTCGGGGGTCAGCTGCATCTTTTCCAGCTGGGCGTTCAGGTCGGAGGCGCGGATCATGCCGTCCTTCTTGCCCTGGGCAATCAGCGACTGAAGTGCGGCGTGAACGTCGTCCATATTGGTTTTGGGAGTCTTCTTCGGTGTGCTCATGAAAAATCTCCTTTTTTCTATGTAAAAATCTCAAAAACTCTCATGCCGTTAAACTATACCCCGTTTTTTCCCGATTGGCAAGGGCAGATTTCAAAAATATTTCTTCCATCACGGACAGTTTTCCCCAGGTTTCGGGAAAACATACGGTTTACATTTTGGGAATTCTTCGGTATAATAAAGAAAATGACGTATTGTGCCCACCTGCGCACCAGCGCAGTCGGCTTTCGATCCCAAGCAAATGAGGTGCAACCCAAATGACCGATCTTTCCCATATCCGCAACTTCTCCATCATCGCCCACATCGACCACGGCAAGTCCACCCTGGCTGACCGGCTGCTGGAGCAGTGCCACGCCATTGACCAGAGAATTCATGCCGAGCAGATGCTGGACTCCATGGAGCTGGAAAAGGAGCGGGGTATCACCATCAAATCCAGCGCCGTCACCCTGCGCTATACCGCCCAGGACGGCGAAACCTATACGCTGAATCTCATCGACACCCCGGGCCATGTGGACTTTAACTATGAGGTCTCCCGAAGCCTCGCCGCCTGTGAAGGGGCAGTGCTGGTGGTGGACGCGTCTCAGGGTGTGGAAGCCCAAACCCTGGCGAACACCTATCTCGCCATTGACGCGGGGCTGGAGGTGCTGCCGGTCATCAACAAGATCGACCTGCCCTCCGCCCGCCCAGCCGAAGCCAAGGCGGAAATCGAGGACATCATCGGCATCCCCGCCGAGGATGCCCCGGAGATCTCCGCCAAAAACGGCATTAACATCCCCGCCGTTCTGGAAATGATCGTCCGGGACGTGCCCGCCCCCAAGGGCGACCGGAACGCGCCCCTTCAGGCGCTGATCTTCGACAGCCAATACGATTCCTACCGGGGCGTCATCGTCTACACCCGCGTCAAACAGGGCTTGGTACAGCCCGGCATGGACATTCAAATGATGGCTACCGGCGCGGTGTACAAGGTCGTGGAGGTAGGCACCATGAGCCCTGGCGGCCTGAACCCGGCGGAGGCTCTGGGCGCGGGAGAGGTGGGCTACATCACCGCCTCCATCAAAACCGTGGCGGACACCCATGTGGGTGACACCATCACCGGGGTGGAGAACCCCGCGGCAGAGCCCCTGCCCGGCTACCGCCCCGCCCAGCCCATGGTCTTTTCCGGCGTCTATCCCGCCGACGGCGCCCGGTATCAGGATCTGCGGGACGCTTTGGAAAAGCTGAAGCTCAACGACGCCTCCATGAGCTATGAGCCGGAAAGCTCCATCGCTCTGGGCTTCGGCTTCCGTTGCGGCTTTCTAGGACTGCTCCACATGGAGATCATTCAGGAGCGGCTGGAGCGGGAATACAACCTGGATCTCATCACCACCGCCCCCAACGTGGTCTACCGGGTGACAAAAACCAACGGCGAGACCATGTACGTCTACACGCCTCTGGACTACCCCGATCCGGCGGACATTCAGCTGGCGGAGGAACCCTACGCCAAGGTCAACCTCATCGCTCCTCAGGAATATGTGGGCAACATTATGGAACTGTGCCAGAACCGCCGGGGCGAATTCAAGGATATGGTGTATCTGGACGCCAGCCGGGTGGAGCTGCACTACGAAATGCCCCTGAATGAGATCATCTACGACTTCTTCGACGCCCTCAAGTCCCGCACCCGGGGCTACGGCAGTCTGGACTATGAGCTCATCGGCTACCGCCCCAGCCGGCTGGTGAAGCTGGACATCCTGCTCAACGGCGAGATCGTGGACGCCCTGAGCTTCATCCTCTTTGCCGACAACGCCTATCCCCGGGCCCGGAAGATCTGCGAAAAACTGAAGGAGAACATCCCCCGAGCCCAGTTCGAGATTCCCATTCAGGCTGCCATCGGCGGCAAGATCATCGCCCGGGAGACCATCAAAGCCCTGCGCAAGGACGTGCTTGCCAAGTGCTACGGCGGCGACATCACCCGGAAGAAGAAGCTGCTGGAGAAGCAGAAGGAGGGCAAAAAGCGGATGCGCACCTTTGGAACCGTGTCCGTCCCCTCTGAAGCCTTCATGGCTGTTCTAAAGCTGGACGAAGACTGATTACAATTGAGAATTGAAAGTTGGCAATTGACAATTAGGATGCGGTTCATGCGCTATGGATAATCCAGTTGAAGTTAAGAGTTTTCAGTTTGCGGTTCGTATCGTTAAGCTGTGCAAGCATATCCAAGACGTGAAGAAAGAATTTACGCTTACCAAGCAGCTGCTCCGTTCAGGAACCAGCATCGGTGCGAATGTGGCAGAATCCCAGCAGGCACAGAGCCGCGCGGATTTTATTGCGAAGCTCTCCATCGCGCTGAAAGAAGCGGCAGAGACAGATTATTGGCTTCGTTTGATGCGCGCAGCAGATTATCTCACAGAAAGAGAATTTGCTTCCATCACTGCCGACTGTAAAGAGCTGGAGAAAATGCTGACTGCAATTCTACGCTCTACAAAATCCCGGGTAATTCAGAATGAAAACAATTGACAATTGTCAACTGTCAATTGTCAATTATCCCAAGATCGGAGGTAGCTCCATGTCTATTTTAACCAAACGCCCGAACAAGACCCCATTGGGTCTGTATATTCACGTTCCCTTCTGCCGCAGCAAGTGCCAATACTGCGACTTCTACTCCATGGCAACCAAGGACGACAAGCTCCTAGACGGCTATCTGGACGCCGTGTGCGACCATATCAAGGAAGCCGGAGAGCTGGCGCCCGGTTACAAGGTGGACACCATCTACTTTGGCGGCGGCACGCCCTCCTTCTTCGGTGCAGACGGTCTGGCTGTGATCCTCACCACCATCCGTCGGAATTTTGATGTGGACAATAACGCCGAAATCTCCGTGGAGTGCAATCCAGACTCCGTATCCGACCGGCTGCTCCACCGGCTCTACGCCGAGGGCTTCAACCGTATCAGCCTGGGCGTGCAGTCCGACGACGACGAAATGCTGAAAAAACTGGGCCGTCCCCATACCTATGCCCAGGCCGTCACCGCCTACCAGCGCATCCGCAAGGCGGGCTTCCGCAACGTGTCCATCGACCTGATGTACGGTCTGCCGGGACAGGATCTTCAGGACTGGCAGGAGACCCTGGACAACGTTCTGCGCTTAAACCCGGAGCATGTCAGCTGCTACGCGCTGAAAATCGAGGAGGGCACCCCCTTCAACGAGTACAAGGAAATGCTGAACCTGCCGGACGACGACACCCAGGCCGATATGTACCTCGCCGCCGTTGAAGCGCTCCGGAACCGGGGCTTCCGGCAGTATGAAATCTCCAATTTTGCCCGGAAGGGGCTGTACTCCCGACACAACATGAAGTATTGGACGGGCGGGGAATATCTGGGCTTCGGCCCCAGCGCCAGCTCCGACTTTGCCGGGAAACGGTTTACCTTGAAACGGGATCTGCAGGAATACATTGCCGCCATCCGGGACGGTGGGGACATCATGGAGGATCTGCAGGAAATCCCCATGCGGGAGCGTGCCGGGGAGTATCTGATGCTCCGCCTGCGCACCAGTCTGGGTATCAGTGCGGCGGAATATGAAAAGCTGTTTCTGCTGCCCTTCGCTCCCCTGGAGGAGGTGCTGGAAAAGCGCCGCCGTCTGTTCCAGGCCACCCAGAACGACTCCGGTCGCTGGGTGCTGACCCCCCGGGGCTACCTGGTCAGCAACGACATCATTACCGATCTGCTCATCGCCCAGGATAACTCCCACCCGCTGAAGCGGATTTGAAAAAGCCAAGGGCAACACCGCACAATGGGAACAGCGGGCTTCGGCGGATCTTTTGACCCAATCGTGCAGTATGAAAAATGGGAAATACATCCAGTATTCCCGCATTTTCCATACTTTCGCTTGTGTCAAAATCTCTCGCCGAATCTCCTTGCCCCATTATGCGGTATTTCCCAAGGATTTTGCCACCGGGGAATTGACTTTTTTCCCGGCGGTATGTATAATGTATGGGCGAAGTCCCGGTTTTCCGGAAAGTAAATCCAAAGACGGAAAGTCTTTTGAAAGAAAGGAAATTTGCCATGATTTATAGTGCAGAAGTACAGAATATGTGCTCCGTGGCCAAGGGCGCCTACCACGGCCCCGCTCCCATTCCCGAAGAGGGCAAATGGGTTCAGGCCAAGGAAATCAAGGACATCAGCGGTTTCACCCACGGCGTGGGCTGGTGCGCTCCCCAGCAGGGTGCCTGCAAACTGACCCTGAACATCAAGGACGGCGTCATTGAGGAGGCTCTGGTGGAGACCCTGGGCTGCTCCGGCATGACCCACTCCGCCGCCATGGCTGCCGAGATCCTCATCGGCAAGACCATCCTGGAGGCGCTGAACACCGACCTGGTGTGCGACGCCATCAACACTGCCATGCGGGAGCTGTTCCTGCAGATTGTCTACGGCCGTACCCAGACCGCGTTCTCCGAGGGCGGCCTGCCCATCGGCGGCGCCATGGAGGACCTGGGCAAGGGCCTGCGCAGCCAGGTCGGCACCATGTACGCCACCAAGGTCAAGGGTCCCCGTTACATGGAGATGGCCGAGGGCTACTGCACCCGCATCGCCCTGAACAAGGACGACGAGATCATCGGTTATGAGTTCGTCAACCTGGGCAAGATGATGGAGAGCATCAAGAAGGGCGTGGACGCCAACGAGGCTCTGGAAAAGGCCAAGGGCCACTATGGTCAGTGGGATGCCGCTGCCAAGTACATCGACCCCCGTCAGGAATAAGAGAAGGAGGAATTGACAATGGCTCTGTTTGAAAGCTACGAGAGAAGACTCGACAAGCTCACTTCCGTCCTGGCTCAGTACGGAATTTCCAGCATTGAGGCGTGCCGCGACATCTGCAAGGCTGCCGGCTTCGACCCCTATGAGATCGTCAAGGGCGTGCAGCCCATCTGTTTTGAGAACGCCTGCTGGGCGTACTGCATGGGTGCTGCCATCGCGCTGAAGAAGGGCGTCAAGTCCGCCGCCGAGGCCGCCGAGGCCATCGGCGAGGGCCTGCAGGCCTTCTGCATCCCCGGCTCCGTCGCCGAGGACCGCAAGGTGGGCCTGGGCCACGGCAACCTGGGCGCCATGCTGCTGCGTGACGAGACCAAGTGCTTCGCATTCCTGGCCGGCCACGAGTCCTTCGCCGCCGCCGAGGGCGCCATCGGTATCGTCCGCAACGCCAACAAGGCCCGCAAGGAGCCCCTGCGCGTCATCCTGAACGGCCTGGGCAAGGACGCCGCCCAGATCATCTCCCGCATCAACGGCTTTACCTACGTCCAGACCCAGTTCGACTATTACACCGGCGAGCTGAACATCGTCCGGGAGGTCAAGTACTCCGACGGTGAGCGCTCCGCCGTCCGTTGCTACGGCGCCGACGACGTCCGCGAGGGCGTGGCCATCATGCACCACGAGGGCGTGGATGTGTCCATCACCGGCAACTCCACCAACCCCACCCGGTTCCAGCACCCCGTCGCCGGCACCTATAAGAAAGAGTGCATCGAGCAGGGCAAGAAGTATTTCTCCGTCGCCTCCGGCGGCGGCACCGGCCGGACCCTGCATCCCGACAACATGGCCGCCGGCCCCGCCAGCTATGGCATGACCGACACCATGGGCCGGATGCACTCCGACGCCCAGTTCGCCGGCTCCTCCTCCGTGCCCGCCCATGTCGAGATGATGGGCTTCCTGGGCATGGGCAACAACCCCATGGTCGGCGCGACTGTCGCTGTCGCCGTGGCTGTTGCCGAGAGCCAGAAGTGATTTTTAAATACAAAGCGTAAAAAATCCCCGGAGTTAAACTCTGGGGATTTTTTGCCGGCTTTTGGATTCCCT
>JAQXPK010000015.1 GCA_029100605.1 Bacillota bacterium
TGCCCGGAACTTTTTGGGCAGTACCGCCCCTCTTCAGTCAAAAATCAAGGATTTTTGCCAGCGGACATTATGGTATGATTGCCCCCGGCAATCATAATATTTCTGATTCGCTGCGCGGAGCACCACCCCAGAGGGGAAGCCTTGGGCGCTGCGCGCCAAACTGCAATTTATCCTAGCAGCTGAGTAAACCGATAAGCACATAAACAAACATACCTGAATGAAGAACCAATGGCGTAACGACTTATATACCAGGTTCGTCACGCATTGCCCGCGGGGGCGTCCCCGCACAGCGCCGCCCTGGGGGAGAGCCGGGGCGGCGCTTTGGCGGACTGTCGCGTTTGCGGGGAGAAACTCCGCCACTTCTCAGAGTATGGGTCGGGAAAAGAAAAAGCAAGGAAACCGTGTCGGGGACTGTGAGAAAATTTTCTTGTAGCAGTTGACAAAGCGTGATATAATACTCGTTAGAGATTTTTTACGGAAGGTGTAAATCATGACAAAAATTGATATTTTCTCCGGCTTTCTCGGCGCGGGCAAAACGACCCTGATCAAGAAAATGATCGCCGAAAGCTACAAGGGACAGAAGCTGGTGCTCATTGAAAACGAGTTCGGCGAAATCGGCATTGACGGCGGCTTTTTGCAGGATTCCGGCATCAACATCACCGAGATGAATTCCGGCTGCATCTGTTGCTCCCTGGTGGGCGACTTCGGCAAGGCTCTGAAGAAGGTCATTGCCGAATACCATCCCGACCGTATCCTCATTGAGCCCTCCGGCGTGGGCAAGCTGTCCGATGTGATTGCCGCCGTGAGTAAGGTGACCAATGAGGAAGTCACTCTGGGCTACACCGTGGCTGTCGCCGACGCGGGCAAGGTCAAGGTGTATATGAAGAACTTCGGCGAGTTCTACAATAACCAGATCGAGACTGCCTCCACCATCATCCTGTCCCGCACCGATTCTATCCCCCAGGCCAAGCTGGACACTGCCGTCGCCATGCTTCGGGAGCACAACCAGGTTGCCACCATCGTCACCACGCCCTGGAGTGAGCTGACCGGCGAGCAGCTGATTGCGGCTCTGGAGGGCAAGGCCTCCATCGCGGCGGAACTGGCGAAGCTGGAAATGGAGCGGCTGGAAGAAGAGGACGAGGAAGAGGAGCACCATCATCACCATGAGGATGATGACGATGACCACGACCATCGCTGCTGCCATCACCATCACGAGGATGATGACGAAGACCACGACCATCACTGCTGCCATCACCATCACGACGAGGATGATGAGGAAGAGCATGAGCACCATTGCTGCCATCACCATCACGACGAGGATGATGAGGAAGAGCATGAGCACCATCACCACCATCACCATCACGCCGACGAGGTCTTTACCTCCTGGGGCGTGGAAACCGCCAAGAAGTTTGACAAGGCGGCAGTGGAGGCGGCTCTGCGGGAACTGGACACCGGTAAGTACGGTTCGATTTTGAGAGCCAAGGGCATCCTGCCCGCCGTGGACGGCACCTGGATTCACTTTGACTACGTCCCCGAGGAATACAATGTCCGCACCGGCAGCGCCGACGTGACCGGCAAGCTCTGCGTCATCGGCTCCAAGCTGGACGAAACCGGTGTCGCCGCCCTGTTCGGGGTGTAAGCCATGGTGCAGATTCCCGTTTACGCCTTTACCGGCTTCCTGGATTCCGGAAAGACGAAGTTCATTCAGGAGACATTGGAGGACGAACGCTTCAACGCCGGCGAGCGGACGCTGCTGCTGGTGTTTGAGGAAGGGGAGGAGGAGTATGACTTTTCCACCTATCCTTACAAGAACGTCTATCTGGAGGTTCTCGACCAGCAGACCGTCACCACCAAAAGCATGCAGGAGCTGGCGAAAAAGTACCGTGCTCAGCGGGTAGTAGCGGAGCTGAACGGTATGCAGCAGGTGGGCGACCTGTATATGCGCTTCCCGGAAAACTGGGTGGTTGCCCAGGAGGTCATGTTCGCCGACGCCACCACCATTATGACCTACAACGCCAATATGCGCAATCTGGTGATGGACAAGCTGGTGGGCGCCCAGATGGTGGTGTTCAACCGGATGGAGAAGGGCGCAGATGTCATGCCCTTCCACAGGCTGGCACGGGCCGCCAACCGCCGCATTGACATCCTGTACGAGTACACGGACGGTTCTTCCACCTACGATGACATTGAGGATCCGCTGCCTTTTGACGTTAACGCTCCGGTGATTCAGGTCAAGGACGAGGACTACGCCCTGTTTTACCGGGACGTGACCGAGGAGCCTCAGAAGTACGACGGCAAGACCGTCAGCTTCAAGGGGCAGGTGGCTATGCTTCGCCGGGATCGGAACGGTATGTTCGCCCCCGGTCGGTTCGTCATGACCTGCTGCGTGGAGGACATTCAGTTCTGCGGCATCCCCTGCCGGTACGACAAGGCTGGAACCCTGGAACCCCGTTCCTGGGTCATGGTCACGGCGAAAATCACGGCGGAAAAGCACCCGCTGTACAAGGGAGAAGTCGGCCCCGTGCTGACGGCGCTGGAGGTTTCCCAAAACGCCCAGCCCGCCGACCCGGACGTGGCAACGTTTTAACCAATTGTCAATTCATATTAAGGGGGGCTGCCTATGTATCAGCCGCTGGCCGATCTTCTGCGGCCCACTACATTGGACGAGGTCTACGGACAGGAGCATATTCTGGGAAAGGGCGCGGTGCTGCGCCGCCTGATTGATTCCGGGAACATTCCGAACATGGTGTTCTACGGCCCCAGCGGCACGGGAAAAACCACCGTGGCGAACATCATCGCGAAGCAGACCAACCGCACCCTCTATAAGCTCAACGCCACTACCGCCTCCACGGCGGACATCAAAGAAATCGTTGCACAGCTGGACACCTTTATGGCACCAAACGGGGTGCTGCTGTATTTGGACGAGATTCAGTCCTTCAACAAAAAACAGCAGCAGTCCCTGCTGGAGCACATCGAAAACGGGAAGATCACCCTGATCGCTTCCACCACGGAGAACCCCTATTTCTATGTGTTCAACGCGATTTTAAGCCGCTCCACGGTGTTTGAATTCAAGCAGATTTCCGCCTCCGCCGCCCTACAGGCGGTGCGCCGGGCGGTGGCCTTCATGGAGCAGCGCACGGCCCTCACCGCCGTCCCGGAGGATGGGGCGCTGGAATATATCGCGTCCAGCTGCGGCGGCGATCTGCGCAAGGCCATGAACGCGGTGGAGGTGCTGTTCTCCGCCGGGATCCCGGAAAACGGGAAGTTGCCGCTGACCCTGGCGGACGCGAAGGAGGTCACGCAGAAAAGCGCCCTCCGAGCCGACCGGGACGGGGACAACCACTATGATCTGCTCTCCGCCCTGCAAAAGTCCATCCGCGGTTCCGACCCGGACGCGGCGGTTCACTATCTGGCGCGACTGCTGGAAGCAGGGCAGCTGCCCTCGGCCTGCCGCCGGCTGATGGTGATCGCGGCGGAGGACGTTGGGCTGGCCTACCCCCAGATCCTTCCCATTGTCAACGCCTGTGTGGATATGGCTCTTAAGCTGGGAATGCCGGAGGCCAGAATTCCTCTGGCGGACGCCGCCGTGCTGATGGCGACCTCCCCCAAATCCAACTCCGGCTATTGCGCCATCAATTCCGCTCTGGACGACGTGCAGAAGGGTAAGACCGGAGGCTTCCCCCGGCATCTGCAAAACGTCCATGCGGACACCTACACCATGGAGCGGGAGCAGGGGTATCTGTATCCCCACGACTATCCCAACCACTGGGTGAAGCAGCAATACCTGCCGGACGAGCTTGTGGGCACACGCTACTATGAATACGGCTCGAATAAGATGGAACAGGCGGCAAAGCAGTATTGGGAAGCCGTCAAGAAGGAGGGGTAATTCTGGACATTCGCGTAGGCGACATCCTGGTGATGAAAAAGCCCCATCCCTGCGGGGAGAAACGCTGGCTGGTTCTGCGAACCGGCGCGGACTTCCGTCTGCGTTGCCTGGGCTGCGGTCATGAACTGATGACCCCACGGTTCAAGGCGGAAAAAAATATCCGCTCCGTTGAGCGGAAGCAGACCTCCGACAGCTGATGCCGGAGGTTTTTCGTTTCCTGCCGATGATGGAGCCGAAAACGGGGTGGGGCAGGGGGAACTTGCGGCTGCACCCGGGCGGGGATGCGACCGTCTTCTTTTCCTGGACGCGCTATACTGGTGCCATACCGATTGGGGGAGGCGACGGTGTGAGGGTTTACCTGGATCTGGTGGTCATTCTCAACTTTTTGGTGGACTTTCTGCTGCTTTTGGGGACAAACCGGCTCTCCGGATTCCCGCTGGCGGCAAGGCGGTGCGCCGCAGGGGCGGCGATGGGAGCGATCTACAGCGGGGCGTGCATGGTTCCCGGGCTGCGGTTTCTGGGGGGAATCCTCTGGCGGACGGTCAGTCTCGCCGGGATGGCGGTCATCGCCTTCGGCTGGGGGAAAAGCGCCTGGAAGCGGGGCGGCGTGTTTTTGATCCTCAGCATGGCTCTGGGCGGCGTGGCTGTGAGCGTGGGAAAAGGGAATTTCCTGACGCTGGTGCTGGCGGCGGCGGGTGTGTGGGTGCTATGCCGGGTGGCCTTTGGGGGGCAGGTGGGGGGACGGGAGTATGTGCCCGTGGAGCTGACCCTTGGCGGAAAGACTGTCAGCATTATCGCTTTGCGGGATTCCGGGAACACCCTGCGCGACCCCATCACCGGTGAGCAGGTGCTGGTCATTTCTGGCGACGTGGCGCAAAAGCTCACGGGTCTGACCCAGGCCCAGCTCCGCTCGCCGCTGGACACACTGATGCGCCGCCCGGTTCCGGGACTCCGGCTGATTCCTTACCGGACGGTGGGGCAGGCGGGAGATATGCTGCTGGCAATGCGGTTTGACAAGGTGAAAATCGGCTCGAAGGAGCGCAGCGCCATCGTGGCCTTCGCTCCGGAGGGTCTTGGCAGGCAGGAAGGGTACCAGGCGCTGACAGGAGGGGTCATATGAAGCTGTTGGAACTTTTACGCAAGCTGGGGCTCATCAAAGAAAACGACGTTTTCTACATCGGCGGAAGCGACGTGCTGCCCCCGCCCCTGAAGGGAGAGGAGGAGCGGCAGACGCTGGAAGCGCTGGAACGGGGGGACGAGGATGCCAAGCAGCGTTTGGTGGAGCACAACCTCCGGCTGGTGGTTTACATTGCCCGACGGTTTGAGAACACCGGGGTGAATCTGGAGGACTTGATCTCGATCGGCACCATCGGCCTCATCAAGGCCATCAGCACCTATAAGCTGGATAAGAAGATCAAGCTGGCGACCTACGCCTCCCGGTGCATTGAGAACGAAATCCTCATGTACATCCGCAAAACCGCCAATCAGAAGGCGGAAATCTCCCTGGACGAACCCATCAACATGGACTGCGACGGCAACGAGCTGCTGTTGTCCGACATTCTCGGCACGGACGAGGACATGATCCTGCGCCCCATGGAGGAGGACGTGGACATCTGCGTGCTGCGCCAGGCGCTGCGGGAGCTGCCCGACCGGGAGCGGGAGATTGTGCTCATGCGCTTCGGCCTGGAGGGGCGCAAGGAGCTGACCCAAAAGGAGGTCGCCCAGAAAATGGGGATTTCCCAATCCTACATTTCCCGGTTGGAAAAACGGATTATGCTCCGACTGAAAAAAGAATTTCTCCGCCAGACAAGCTGCGCTTGATTTCGGAGAATCGATATGCTATAATCGATACGAAATTATATCGATATGAAAGCATACCGATAGCAAACGAGGTTACTATGGAAGACAAGAAGGTTTCTAAATCCGTCCTGAAACGCCTGCCGGGGTATCTGGCTTATCTGAAGAATATGCCGGAGAATGCCCCGCTCCACATTTCCGCCACAGCGCTGGCAAACGCCCTGGGCATGGGCGAGGTGCAGGTGAGAAAGGACCTGGCTATGGTCTCCGACGGCGGCCGCCCGAAAATCGGCTACCTGCGGGAGAGCCTCATTGATGACATTGAGCAGTTTCTGGGCTACGACAATACTACCGACGCCGTCTTGATCGGCGCGGGCAAGCTGGGGCAGGCGCTGATGGGTTACAGCGGCTTCGACGAATACGGCCTGAACATTCTGGCGGCCTTCGACGCGGATCCCAAGACGGACAAAACCGAGGAGGGCAAGCCCATCTACCATATCTCCAAGCTGGCGCACTTCTGCCGCACCCACAAGGTGCTTATGGGCATCATCACCGTTCCGGCGGAGGCGGCGCAGGAGGTAGCGGACCAGCTCATCGCGGGAGGCATCAAGGCCATCTGGAATTTTGCCCCCGCCCACCTGGACGTGCCGTCGAACATCCTGGTGCAGAACGAAAACATGGCAACGTCTCTGGCCGTGTTGTCGGTGCACCTGCAGGCCCAGATCAAGGAAGAAAAGGAAGTCAAGAAATAATTAACAAGCGCCGTACCTTTTGGTACGGCGTTTGTTTTTGGAGTTGGGATCACTTTCCGGGCTTGAAGGAATCCTTCAGGCTGACGGAGCGGTTGAACACCAGATGCTCCGGGGTGCAGTCCTTGCTGTCCGGGCAGAAGTAGCCCAGGCGCATGAACTGATAGGAGGCGGGAGCCTTGGCGCCTTTCAGGCTGGCCTCCACCTTGCAGCCGGTGAGCACCTCCAGAGAGTGGGGGTTCAGGCAGGCCAGGAAGTCTTTGCCCGCAGCGTCGGGATCGGGATCATCAAACAGGTTGTCGTACTGCCGCACCTCGGCATCGGCGCAGTTTTCCGCATCCACCCAGTGGATGGTAGCGCCCTTGACCTTCCGGCCGTCGGCGGGATCGCCGCCCTTGCTCTCGGGATCGTAGGTTGCCAGCACCTCCACCACATTGCCGTTTTCGTCCTTGACGCACCCGGTGCAGGAGATCAGGTAGGCACCCTTCAGGCGGCACTCCGGCCCGTTGGGGTACAGGCGCTTGTACTTGGGGATAGGCTCCGGCAGGAAGTCGTCGGCCTCAATCCACAGGTGCCGGGAGAAGCTGACCTCCCGGGTGCCGTCCTCGGGACGGTTGGGATTGTTCTCCACGGTGACCAGCTCGGACTGACCCTCGGGATAGTTGGTGATGGTCAGCTTCACAGGCTTCAGCACTGCCATGACCCGCTGGGCGGTCTCGTTCAAGTCCTCCCGCAGGCAGAACTCCAGGAAAGCGTAGGGAATGGTGTTGGGGGATTTTGCCACGCCCACCCGCTCACAGAAGTTGCGGATGGATTTCGGGGTGTAGCCCCGGCGGCGCAGGCCGCAGAGGGTGGGCATCCGGGGATCGTCCCAGCCGGAGACGTAGCCGTTTTCCACCAGAGCCCGGAGCTTGCGCTTGCTAAGCACCGTGTGGTCGATGCCCAGCCGGGCAAACTCGATCTGCCGGGGGTGGTGGGGGACGGAAACGTGCTCCACAACCCAGTTGTACAGGGGACGATGGTTCTCAAATTCCAGAGAACACAGGGAGTGAGTGATGCCCTCCAGAGCGTCCTGGATGGGGTGGGCAAAGTCGTACATGGGGTAGATGCACCACTTGTCCCCCTGGCGGTGGTGGTGCATATGACGAATCCGGTAGATCACGGGATCGCGCATATTGAAGTTGCCGGAGGCCAGATCTATTTTCGCCCGGAGGGTGTAGCGGTTGTCCTCAAATTCTCCCGCCCGCATCCGGGCGAAGAGATCCAGGTTTTCCTCGATGGGCCGATCCCGGTAAGGAGAGACGGCGGGGGTATTCAGGTCACCCCGGTATTCTTTGAACTGCTCGGGGGTCAACTCGCAGACGTAGGCCAGCCCCTTCTTGATCAGCTCGACGGCGTACTCATAGTCCTTTTCAAAGTAGTCCGAGCCGTAGTAGAACCGGTCGCCCCAGTCGAAGCCCAGCCAGTGGATGTCCTCCTTGATGGCCTCCACGAACTCCTCGTCCTCTTTGGTGGGGTTGGTGTCGTCCATGCGCAGATTGCACAGGCCTCCGTATTTCTCGGCGGTGCCGAAGTCGATGATCAGCGCCTTGCAGTGACCGATGTGCAGATAGCCGTTGGGCTCGGGCGGGAACCGGGTGTGCACAGTCTGCCCTTCAAACTGCCCGCCGGGGGCAATGTCCTCATCGATAAAAGCGTGAATGAAGTTTTTGCTTTCGGTGCTCTCAGCCATGATAATCCCTCTCATTCCTTACATTTTTCCAATTACCAGACATTATAACCCATTGGAAACCTATTTGCAACCAGAATTCCTGCCAGAATCCGGTTTTTCTCAGAGGCGCGCTGTGTGAAAAATAGACAGAAGCGCCAGTTTGTTAAAATTAAGAAAACATTTTAAGAAATCTTAAAATAGTGGTTGTCAATTTGGGCTTCATACGTTAAAATAGGAAAGGATATGAAGCTAAGGAGGGATTCTCTTTGCCCGAGATCAAGTATCAGCGTATTCTGCTGAAGGTCAGCGGTGAGGCTCTCGCGGGAGAGGCACACCGGGGCTTGGATTTTACCATTGTCAATCAGCTCTGCGATTCTATCAAGGCCTGTGTGGACATGGGGGCGCAGATCGGCCTGGTCATCGGCGCCGGGAACTTCTGGCGGGGCGTGAAGGACGGCGCGGATAAAATGCAGCGCTCCCATGCCGACGCCATGGGAATGCTGGGCACCGTGATGAACGCCATCGCCGTGGCGGACGCCCTGAACCGGCACGGGCTGGACGCCCGGGTGCTCAGCGCAGTGGAAATGAATAAATTCGCCGAGTATTATACCCGGGATCTGGCGGAGCGGTACTTAAGCGAAGGAAAGGTCGTTCTTTTCGCCGCCGGAACCGGAAACCCCTATTTCTCCACGGACACCGGCGCGGTGCTTCGGGGCGTGGAAATTGAGGCGGATGCCGTGCTGATGGCGAAGAATGTGGACGCCATCTATTCCGCCGATCCTGCCAAGGATCCCAACGCCGTGCGCTATTCCCGCCTGACCTATGGCGAGGTGCTGTCGAAGAACCTGAAGGCCACGGACATTACCGCCATGGCGCTGGCGATGGACAACGATATGACCATGGTCTGCTTCGGCCTGAACGAGGAGAACAGCATCCTCCGCGTGGTGCGGGGTGAGGAGATCGGAACAACCGTGAAAAATCATTTCTGAGGAGGAACACACAATGACCGTCGATTTTAAGGAATACGCCAGAAAAATGGACAAAGCGCTGGAGCACCTGGGAGAGGATTTTGACGCCGTCCGGGCCGGTCGTGCCAACGCCAAGGTTCTTGACCGCATCACCGTGGAATACTATGGCAGTGAGACGCCCCTCAACGGCGTTGCCACCATTTCCACCCCCGATGCCCGCACGCTGATCATTCAGCCCTGGGACACCAAGCTCCTGAAGGAGATCCAGAAGGCCATTCAGACCTCTGACCTGGGAATCAACCCCCAGAACGACGGTCGGGTGATTCGTCTGGTGTTCCCCCAGCTCACCGAGGAGCGCCGTAAGGATCTGGCAAAGCAGGTCAAGAAATACTCCGAGGACGCCAAGGTCGCCATGCGCAACATCCGCCGGGACGGCATGGACTATGTGAAGAAGCTGAAGAAGAACGGCGAAATCACCGAGGACGACCAGAAGAAGGCGGAAAAGGATCTGCAGGATCTGCTGGACAAGAATATCAAGCGGGTGGACGCCGCCCTGGCTGCCAAGGAAAAGGAACTGATGGCGATCTGAGCCTGGGTGGAAAGCTGCGGTATCGCCCTTAATTTGCCGCGGAGCGGTATCCTGGCTTTCAATCCTTCATTTTTAACGGTTATCAACGTAGAAAGAGGTGCTTAAATGGCACTTTCTGAAAAAGAAAACCTGGCTCCGCCCCGGCACATCGCCATCATCATGGACGGCAACGGGCGCTGGGCAAAGCAGCGGGGACTGCCCCGCACCGCCGGACACGCCGCCGGAGCGGAGGCCTTTCGGCGCATCGCCAACTACTGCCGGACTCTGGGAGTGGAATATCTGACGGTGTATGCCTTCTCCACCGAAAACTGGAAGCGCTCGGAGGAGGAAGTGGCGGGCATCATGAGGCTGCTGCGCCGGTATCTGGATGAGGCGCTGCGGGATATGGAGAAAAACCGGGTCAGATTTCGCTTTTTCGGCGACCTGTCCCGTCTCAGCCCGGAGCTGCAAAAGCTCTGCCATGACGCGGAAAGCCGGTCGGAGGAGTATGACGTTCAGGTGAATTTCTGCCTGAATTACGGTGGCCGGGACGAGATCGTCCGGGCTGCCAGAGCCTTTGCCGCCGACGTGGCGGCAGGGAAAGCGAACCCCGAAGAACTGACGGAGGAAGGCTTCTCCGGCTATCTGTACTCAGCCGGCGTTCCGGATCCGGAGCTGATTATCCGCCCCTCCGGCGAGCAGCGGATCAGCAATTTCCTTTTGTGGCAGTCCGCTTACTCGGAATATGTGTTTATGAATGTACTGTGGCCTGACTTTACCCCGGAGCATCTGGACGAGGCCATCGCGGAATATCATCGGCGCAATCGCCGGTTCGGAGGGACATAGAAAAAATGAAAACACGCATTATCTCGGCGGCCATCCTGGTGCCGATCCTGTTTCTTCTGGTGCTGGTGGCCCCGGTGATTGTCGCGGCGATTGTGATGGGAGTCCTTCTGGCGATTGCGGCTTACGAGCTACTGTACCGGACGGGACTGGTGAAGCATCCGAGACTGGTGATTTACGCCTGTGTGATGGCCTTTGCCGTCTGCCTGTGGAGTTATTTTGACGCACGTCGGGCATACTTTGAAATCATCCTGCTGGTGTTCTGGCTGCTGCTGTTTTCGGAGATGATGCTGGATCATGTGAAGATTCACTTTGAAATGCTGGCCATGTGCTTCACGGCGGGCGTTGTGATTCCTTATATGCTCAGCTCCCTAATCCGGATTCTGAACCTGGACATCGGGCGCTATGTCATTCTGATCCCCTTTGTGGTGGCGTTTATGTCCGATACCGGTGCCTACTTTGTGGGTCTGAAATTCGGTCATCACAAGCTGGCCCCGGTGGTCAGTCCCAATAAGACCATCGAGGGCGCCGTAGGCGGCGTGGTGCTGGCTACCGTGAGTATGCTTGTGTATGCGCTGATTCTGGATCTGCTGCCCGGCGGACTGCGTGTGAACTACGGCCTGGCGCTGCTGTACGGGTTTGCCGGTTCCCTGATCGGGATCTTCGGCGACCTGAGCTTTTCCGCCATCAAGCGGCAGACCGGCGTTAAGGATTACGGCAATCTCATTCCTGGTCACGGCGGCGTGCTGGATCGGTTCGATTCCGTGACCACAGTGGCACCTGTTATGGAGATTCTGCTGCTCCTGCTGCCCATTGTGAGGTGAGGAAGCCATGGTAAAACGGGTAAGTATCCTTGGTTCCACCGGCTCCATCGGTCGGCAGAGCCTGGATGTGATCCGCCGTCTGCCCGGCGTCCAGGTGGCAGCGCTTACTGCCGGTACCAGTGTGGAGCGGATGGCGGAGCAATGCCGGGAATTTAGCCCGGAGCTGGCGGTCATGGGAACCCAGGAAGCGGCGCAAGCCCTTTCGGAGCAGATTCGTGACCTCCCCATCCGGGTCAGCTGGGGGGAGGCTGGGCTGCTGGAGGCGGCATCTTTACAGGAAGCTGACTGCGTCATCACTGCCGTAGTGGGCATGGTGGGACTGAAGCCGACCCTCGCCGCCATTCGTGCCGGAAAGCGCATCGGCCTTGCCAACAAGGAGACCCTGGTCTGCGCCGGAGAGATCGTCATGGCGGAGGCGGAGAAATACGGCGCGGAGATTCTTCCTGTGGACTCCGAGCATTCCGCCATTTACCAGTGCCTGATGGGCTGCGGCGACAGGCGGGAGGTCAGACGGCTGATTCTCACCTGCTCCGGCGGCCCCTTTTTCGGCATGACCCGATCTCAACTGGAGCAGGTGACCAAAGCGGACGCTTTGAAGCATCCCAACTGGAAGATGGGGGCAAAGATCACCGTGGACTGCGCCACCCTGATGAACAAGGGGTTGGAGGTCATTGAGGCCATGCGGCTGTACCGGCTGCCTTTGGAGCAGGTGGACGTGGTGATTCACCGCCAGAGCATCGTTCACAGCATGGTGGAATTCACCGACGGCGCGGTGATGGCTCAGATGGGCACGCCGGATATGCGCCTGCCCATTCAGCTGGCGCTGACCTATCCGGAGCGCATCGAAAGCCCGGTGGAGCGGCTGGATCTGCTGAAGTGCGGCAGCCTGACCTTTGCCCAGCCGGATATGGACAGCTTTCCCTGCCTTGCTCTGGCACGGGACTGCGCCAAGGCCGGGGGCACGGCCTGCCCAGCGATGAACGGCGCAAACGAGGAAGCGGTGGCGCTGTTTCTGAACGATGAAATCGGCTTTTACGACATCTACCGCCTGGTGCGGGACGCAGTTGAGGCTGTTCCCTTCCGGGAGACTCCCACGCTGGAGGAGATTCTGGAAACGGATCGCCTGGCCCGGGCAGCGGTGCAACGGCAAATTCTGAAATAATCGAGGCATTGTATGAGCGTTCTTTTCGCAATTCTCCTGTTCAGCCTGTTGATTTTTGTCCATGAGCTGGGGCATTTTGTGGCTGCTAAGCTCTCCGGGGTGCAGGTCAACGAGTTTTCCATGTTCATGGGCCCCGCCATCTGGAAAAAGCAGGTGGGGGAGACCCTGTATTCGATCCGCTGTATTCCCATCGGCGGCTACTGCGCCATGGAGGGGGAGGACGAAGAAAGCGACAACCCCCGCTCCTTTGACAAGGCGGCCTGGTGGAAGCGGCTGATCATTTTGGCTGCCGGCGCGGCGATGAACTTTCTCATCGGCGTGCTGCTGATGGTCATTGTCAGCCTGCCGGTGAAGCAAACCGTCATTCCCGTGATTTCCAGCTTTGAGAATTACGCCACGATCAACGGGGAAAACGGCCTCCAGCCCGGCGACCGCATTCTGAAGGTGGACGGGGAGAAACTCTACAACTATTCTGACCTTTCCCTGATTCTTTCCCTCAACCCCGGGGACATTCACGACCTGGTGGTGGAACGCGGCGGAGCAAGGGTGGAGCTGACGAACTTCCTGCTGGAAAAGCATGAGGTTTCCACTGAGGATGGCACAACGGTGCGCCGCTATGGCATGAACTTCACTCTGTACACGCCGGACTTCGGCGACAAGCTGGTCATGGCCTGGAATCAGAGCCTGGACACGGTGCGCATGGTACGGCTGAGCCTGCAGATGCTCCTTACCGGAAAGGTGGGCTTGAAGGATATGTCCGGCCCTGTGGGCATCGTCAGTGAGATGTCCAACGTGGCGGCGGCCTCCGACAGCTGGGTTTCCGCCCTGCTCAATATGCTGTATTTCGGCGGCTTCATCGCCATTAACCTTGCGGTGATGAATTTGCTGCCCATTCCTGCCCTGGACGGCGGGCGGATTGTGTGCCTGCTGATCACCGTACTGGTGGAGGCTGTTACAAGGAAAAAGATCAATCCCAAGTATGAGGGGTATCTCCACAGTGCGGGTATGATTCTGCTTCTGGGGCTGATGGCTGTGATCATGTGCAAGGATGTAATCTTCCTGTTCAAGAGGTGAGAAGGATGACGAGACAGATTCGGGTGGGAGGCGTTCCCATCGGCGGCGGAGCACCGGTGGTGATCCAATCCATGCTTAATACCAAGACCACGGATGTGGAGGGCAGTTTGCGGCAGATCCGCCAGCTGTCTGCCGCCGGGTGCCAGATTGCGCGGCTGGCGGTGCCCAACATGGAAGCTGCCCGGAGCTTTGCGGACATCTGCCGGGAAAGCCCGCTGCCGCTGGTGGCGGACATCCATTTTGATTACAAGTTGGCCATCGCTGCAGCTGAGGGCGGCGCTTCCAAGATCCGCATCAACCCCGGCAATATCGGTGGGGAGGATCGGGTAAAAGCCGTGGTGGAGGTGTGCAAGGACAAGCACATTCCCATCCGCATCGGCGTCAACGGCGGCAGCCTGGATAAGCGCCTGCTGGAAAAGTATGGTCATCCCACCGCGGAAGCGTTGGTGGAGAGCGCATTTGAGCATCTGGAGCTGCTGGAAAAGCAGGGCTTTTATGATACCTGCGTCTCCATGAAGTCCTCCACGGTGCCCACCATGGTGGCGGCAGCAAGGCTCTTCCGGAGCAAATGCGACTATCCCCTGCACATCGGCGTCACGGAAACCGGCCCGGTAAAACAGGGACTGATTAAATCCGCCATGGGCATCGGCGCGCTGCTCTTAGACGGCATCGGCGACACCATCCGGGTCAGCCTGACAGACGATCCGGTGCAGGAGGTCTATGCCGCCAAGGACATTCTGAAGGCGGCGGGACTGCGCAGGCAGGGCGTGAATATCATCTCCTGTCCCACCTGCGGACGCACCCGCATCGACCTCATCGGCCTGGTGAACCGGGTGGATGAAGCCCTGAAAACCTGTGAAAAACCCATCACCGTGGCGGTTATGGGCTGCGTGGTCAACGGCCCCGGGGAAGCCCGGGAAGCGGACATCGGCATCGCCGGAGGTGACGGCTGGGGAATGCTGTTTGAAAAGGGCGAACCGGTGGAGCGCCTGCCCTATGACGAGTTGCTGCCCGCTCTGCTGAACCGAATTGAGAAATATTGAGGATGGAACAACCGATTTTCTTTTTGAATATGTTTCCGGACTATGAGCCGCCTGAGGTGCTGCGCGCAGCACTTTCTCAGGCGGCTATCGCCGCTGCGGACATTGACCCGGAAAGCCGGAGGGTGCACGTGGCGGTGCATGCGGAGCATTACATTCCCAGACGCCTGCTGAATCAGGCCGAGAAGGAGATTTCCGGGCTGTACGGCCTGAACAGTCTCGTCCTGACGGCAACCTATCCTGAGACGGAGCTGCCGAAAATCGAGCCGGAGGAACTGATGCAGCTGTTCGTCCGCCGCAATTCCATGGCCCGGGGAACCCTTGCCGGCGCTCTCTGGGAATGGAACGGGTCGGATTTGACGGTAAAGCTGGCGGCAAACGGCAAGGAAACTCTGCTGGAGCACATTCCGGCGGTGGAGCAGGAGCTGCGGGAGCGGTTTGCCGCCCCGGTGCATATCACCGTGGAAGCAGGGAAAAACCTGGAGGGGAAAGAACTCTTCGACGCCATGGCGTCTATTCGGGATTCCGTGATGGATCACCTGCCCGCCGCCTCCGCCCAGCAGCCTAAGAAAGAGGACAGGGCCGCCGCTGCCAGCGACACCTTCTACGGCAAGCCCTTCAAGGGCACGCCTGTGCCCATGAAAGACCTGAGCCTGGATATGGGCACCGTCATCGTGGAGGGCAAGGTTTTTGCCGTTGACCACAAGGAGCTGAAAAAGCGCAACGCCTATGTGGTGAAATTCGACATGACGGACAACACCAATTCCGTCCGGGTCAGCCGCTTCATGGAGGCGGGGGAGGCCAAGCCCATTCTGGAAAACGTTCAGATTGGCTCCGTCCTTCGGGTGCAGGGTAAGCTGATCGAGGATCGGTTTGAGAACGAAATGGTGCTCAAGCCCTATGCCATGCAGCCAGGCTCCATGCCAAAGCGCCAGGACACCGCTCCGGGGGAGAAGCGGGTGGAGCTGCACCTGCACACCACCATGTCCAACATGGACGCCCTGACGGACACCGCCGCCGCCGTCAAACAGGCGGCCGCCTGGGGGCACAAGGCCATCGCCATCACCGACCACGGCGTGGCGCAGTCCTTCCCCGACGCGATGAAGGCCGCGTCCAAGGCCAAGGTGGCGGGCACCGACGAGAATATTAAGATTCTCTACGGCTGTGAAGGATATTATGTAAACGATGTAGACGACCGCATTGTTGTCCACGGCACCCAGGACATGGCCTTTGACCAGGAATTTGTGGCCTTTGACCTGGAAACCACCGGTCTTTCCTCCCGCTGCGACCGTATCATCGAAATCGGCGCGGTGGTTTTGAAAAACGGGGAGGAGGTGGATCGCTTCCAGACCTTTGTCGACCCGGAGCGTCCTCTGGAGCGAAAGATCGTGGAGCTCACCGGCATCACCGATGAGATGCTGCAGGGTGCGCCCAAAATCGAGGAAGTGCTGCCGAAATTCCTGGAGTTCGTGGGGGATCGGGTGCTGGTTGCCCACAATTCCGACTTTGACACCGGCTTCATCCGCGCCGAGTGTGAGCGCCTGGGCTATGACTACCATTACACGGCGGCGGACACCCTCATTCTCTCCCAGAATCTGCTGCCCCAGCTGAACAAATTCAAACTGAACATCGTCTCCAACGCCCTGAGCCTGCCGGACTTCAACCATCACCGGGCGGCGGACGACGCCATGACCTGCGGCCTGATTATGGCAAAGCTCATGGCAAAACTGGAGGAAGAGCACGACATCCACACCCTTCAGGCCATCAATCCTGCGATGACCCAGCTCCGCTCCGGCGGGCGCATTACCGATCGACAGGCGCGGCACATCATTCTCTTTGCCAAAAATCAGGTGGGACTGCGCAACCTCTACCACCTGATTTCCGATTCCAACCTGGAATACTTCCGCCGGGTGCCCCGGATGCCCAAATCCGACATTCTCAAGCTCCGGGAGGGTTTGCTCATCGGCTCCGCCTGCGAGGCGGGGGAACTGTTCCAGGCCATTCTCGACAGGAAGAGCGATGACGAACTGAAGCGCATCGCCTCATTCTATGATTTTCTGGAGATTCAGCCCCTGGCGAACAACCGCTTCATGCTGGCAAACGAAAAATACGAGGCCAAAACCGACGAAGACCTCCGGGATTACAACCGGAAGATCGTCCGCCTGGGGGAGGAACTGGGAAAACCGGTGGTTGCCACCGGCGACGTTCACTTCCTCAACCCTGAGGACGAGATATTCCGCCACATATTGCTTGCCACCAAGGGCTTTGACGACGCGGACAAGGAAATGCCTCTGTACTTCCGCACCACTGACGATATGCTCCGGGAATTTTCCTACCTGGGTGAGGAAAAGGCCTATGAGGTGGTGGTGACCAACCCCAACCGTATCGCCGATATGTGCGAGTCTCTGCGCCCGGTGCCCCACAACCTCTTTGCCCCCAAGATCGAAAATTCCGTGGAGGACCTGAAGAATCTGGTTTACACCAAATTCCACCGGCTCTACGGGGACAACCCCCCGGAGCTGATGGTCAAGCGGGTGGAGACGGAGCTGCACGACATCATCAACTGCCACTACGACGTGATCTATATGTCCGCCCAAAAATTGGTGCAGAACTCTCTGGAGCACGGCTATCTGGTTGGATCCCGAGGCTCCGTGGGCTCCTCTATCGTGGCATACATGGCGGGCATCACCGAGGTCAACTCCTTCCCGCCCCATTATCGCTGCCCCAACCCGAAATGCAAGTACACCACCTTCGACGTGCCCAAGGGCTACGGCTGCGGCGCGGATCTGCCGGACGCCATATGCCCCAAGTGCGGTACGAAGTTTGAAAAGGACGGGTTCAACATCCCCTTCGAGACGTTCCTTGGCTTCGGCGGCGACAAGGTGCCGGATATTGACCTGAACTTTTCCGGAGAATATCAGGCGAAAGCCCATGCTTACTGCATTGAAATGTTCGGTAAATCCCATGTTTTCCGGGCGGGCACCATCGGCACCGTGGCGGAAAAGACCGCCTTCGGCTATGTGAAAAAGTACCTCTCCGACCGGGGAAAAACCGCTTCCCGGGCGGAGGAAGCCCGGCTCGCCGCCGGGTGCGTGGGCGTTCGGCGAACCACGGGCCAGCATCCCGGCGGCTTGGTGGTCATCCCCCAGGAGAATGAAATCTGGGATTTCTGCCCGGTGCAGCATCCAGCGGACGATCCCAACGCCGACCAGATCACCACCCATTTTGAGTATCACTCCATGGAGGAAAACCTCCTGAAGCTGGATATGCTGGGTCACGACGACCCCACCATGATCCGTATGATGGAGGATATGACGGGCATCGACGCCAAGACCATTCCCTTGGACGACAAGGACACCATGTCCATCTTTACCTCCTCCAAGGTGCTGGGCTATGAGGACGATCCCATTCTCGGCCCCACCGGGGCGGTGGCTATCCCGGAGTTCAACACCCGGTTCACCCGGGGAATGCTGATGGACACCATGCCAACCCGGTTTGATACCCTGCTTCGGCTGTCCGGCTTCTCCCATGGCACCGACGTGTGGCTGGGAAACGCAAAGGATCTGATTACCTCCAAGACCGCCACTGTCGATCAGGCCATCGGCTGCCGGGACGACATTATGCTCTATCTGATTTCCTGCGGTATGCCGGAAAAGCGCTCCTTCAAAATCATGGAAGCCGTGCGTAAGGGCAGGGGACTGCCCGAGGGCGCGGAGGAGGAGATGAAGGCGGCGGGGGTGCCGGATTGGTACATCGGCTCCTGCAAGAAAATCAAGTACCTGTTCCCCAAGGCTCACGCCGTGGCCTACGTCATGATGGCCTTCCGCATCGCCTGGTTCAAGGTGCACCATCCCCTTGCCTTTTACGCGGCCTATTTCTACCGCCGCAGCCAGAAGGGAGGCTTTGACGCAGTGCTGATGACCCACGGGAAGGAGGCGGTGGTGGCGAACATCGAGGCCATCGAGCATAACGAAAACGCCACGGACAAGGACGAGGATCTGCTGACCACCCTGGAGGTTGCCTACGAATACTATATCCGAGGGTTCGCGTTTTTGCCCATCAGCATCTACGAGAGCCACGCAACCAAGTTCCTCATCAAAGACGGCAAGCTCCTGCCGCCCTTTGTGGCGATTTCCGGCCTGGGCGAAAACGCAGCCTGGGATCTGATGAAGGGGCGGGAGGGCAAGACCTTCCTGTCCGTGGAAGAGGTAGCCGCCGCCTGCCCCAAGGTGTCCAAGACCCATATCCAGATGCTCAAGGAGGCAGGCGCTTTCGGCGACCTGCCGGATACCAGCCAGGTCAGCTTCTTCTGACGGAAAAACCGGGGCGCGGAAGCGCTCCGGTTTCTGCTTGCAAATGGCAGGGCTTTGTGATATTATATCAATACGAATCAAAAAAGAAGGGTGATTTTATGCAGGATATTGGTATGCAGTTCCACATTCACTGCAAGCAGGGCGACGTGGGGCGGTATGTGTTTCTCCCCGGCGACCCCGGGCGGTGCCAGTCTATTGCCAGCTACTTTGACAATCCTGTCCATATCGGTATGAACCGGGAATTCAATGTCTACACCGGTACGATGCTGGGGGAGAAGGTTACGGTCTGCTCCACCGGCATCGGCGGCCCCTCGGCCTCCATCGCCATGGAGGAGCTGGCTGCCATCGGCGCGGATACCTTCATCCGGGTGGGCACCTGCGGCGGCATCGACATGGACGTGATGCCGGGAGACGTGGTGGTGGCGACGGGTGCCATCCGGTTTGAACACACCTCCCTGGAGTACGCGCCCATTGAGTACCCCGCTGTGCCGGATTTTGAAATCACGGCGGCACTGAAATCCGCCAGCGAGGATCTGGGCTACCGCACCCACACCGGCGTTGTCCAGTGCAAGGATTCCTTCTACGGTCAGCACAGTCCGGAAAAATCCCCGGTTTCCTACGAGCTGCTGCAAAAGTGGGAGAGCTGGAAGCGCCTGGGGGTGAAGGCCAGCGAGATGGAATCCGCCGCCCTGTTCGTAGTAGCCGCCGCGCTGCACGTTCGCTGTGGCAGCTGCTTCCATGCGGTGTGGAACCAGGAGCGGGAAAAAGCAGGACTGTTTATGCCCATGACCGAGGATACCGCCGGCGCGGTGAAGGTGGGCATTGAGGCCATGAAGCGGATCATTGCCGCGGACAAGGCAAAAAAGGGATGATACAGCAAAAGCAGGACTGCCAATCAGTCCTGCTTTTGCTGTACATCAGCGATTCGGAAGCCCCAATTATCCACCGTGAAAAAAGGTACGGGGCGGTCGGCGGGGAATCAAACCTCCTGATACCGGATAAAATCCAGGGTCAGATAGTCCAGATAGACCTGCTTGTCCGGGGTCTTGCCCATGGTGACCCGGTGGCAGTTGACCTCCCAGACGGGGGAGCCTTCCAGAGTGCCCTTCTGAATTTCAAAAACGTGGTTCCAGCTTCTGCCCTCCATGTAGGGGGTGTCCTGCCGGATGCGGATCAGCTCCAGACGACGGAAATTGAAGGTGGGGAAGGCGTTCTTCACGATGGTTTCAAACAGAACCTCCGCGTCCCGGACGCTGCCCAGCTCAAAGGTGCTGCGGATCATTGCGCCATAGTCTTGCATAAAATAACCTCCTTACAGCTTTGCGTATGCTTTGTCCAAAAACTTCTGACTGTTGACGATTACCCGGGTGTGAGTGCCCCGACCGATCTCTCCAGCCTCGTCAAAGGCACGAACCGCAAAGGTGACGACCTTTCCCTCCACGGCGGTGACCTCCGCTTCCGCCCGAACCTCCAGCCCCACCGGGGTGGCGGCCACGTGTTCGATGTTCAGCGCGGTGCCCACGGTGGTCTGACCCTCCTCCAGAGCATCTGCCACGGCGTTGCAAGCCGCTCCCTCCATCAAGGCAACCATGCAGGGGGTTGCGTAGACCAGCAGGTCGCCGGAGCCGACCTCCCTGGCGGTATCCTCCCGTTCGCAGAGCGTTTCCGCTCCGCCTTTCAAGCCAATGGTAATTCCCATCAGGTATCACGACCTTTCTACTGTTCATGATACTCGAAATTTCGGAGTGTGTCAACGAAAAAGGTTGCTATTTTCCGCTGGGTTTTGTATAATAACCGCAAATCCATAAATGAGGTGACCAGTATGGTTGTCAACGACAAGCTGAACCTGACCATGCTCTGCGATTTCTATGAACTGACCATGGGCGCGGGGTATTTTGCCAACGGCTATGCCGACCGCATCACGTATTTTGACCTCTTTTTCCGCCGCTGCCCCGACGGGGGCGGCTTTGCCATCGCGGCGGGGCTGGAGCAGATCGTTCAGTACATTCAGGAACTGCATTTTGACCCGGAGGATATTGGATACCTTCGGAGCCGGAACTGCTTCAGCGAGGAATTCCTGAAATATCTGGCAGACTTCCGATTCACCGGCGACATCTGGGCGGTGCCGGAAGGTACACCCATTTTTCCCCGGGAACCCATCATCACCGTGCGGGCACCTGCCATTCAGGCGCAGCTTGTTGAAACCTATCTTCTGCTGTGCGTCAATCACCAGAGCCTGATCGCCACCAAGGCCAACCGGGTGGTGCGCGCCGCCGAGGGGCGCACCGTTCTGGAATTCGGCTCCCGCCGGGCTCAGGGCGCGGACGCCGCTATCCTGGGGGCGAGAGCTGCCTACATCGGCGGCTGCAACGGCACCGCCTGCACCATTTCTGACCAGCTCTTCGGCGTCCATGCCGGGGGCACCATGGCACACGCCTGGGTACAGATGTTCGACAGCGAGTATGAGGCCTTCGTGGCCTACGCGAAGATGTTCCCCAACAACGCGGTGCTGCTGGTGGACACCTATAATACCCTGAAATCCGGCGTCCCCAACGCCATCCGGGCATTCAACGAGGTGCTGAAACCCCTGGGCATTCAAAAGTGCGGCATCCGGCTGGATTCCGGCGATTTGGCCTACCTGACTCGGGAAGCCCGGAAAATGCTGGACGACGCGGGGTGGACGCAGTGCCAGATTTCCGTGTCCAACTCTCTGGATGAGTACATCATCCGGGACATCCTCCGCCAGGGAGCCCAGATCGATATGTTCGGCGTGGGCGAGCGGCTGATTACCGCCAAAAGCGAGCCGGTGTTCGGCGGTGTATACAAGCTGGCGGCTATTGAGGAGCCGGACGGCACGGTGGTGCCCAAGATCAAGATTTCCGAAAACGTGGAGAAGATCACCAATCCCCACTTTAAGAAGCTCTACCGCTTTTATGCCAAGGACACCGGCAAGGCCATCGCGGACTACCTGACGGTCTACGACGAGACTGTGGACGATTCCAAGGATCTGACGATTTTTGACCCGGAGGCTACCTGGAAAACCAAGAGGATCCACAACTTCACCGCCAAGGAGCTGCAGGTGCCCATTTTCCAAGGCGGCAAGCTGGTTTATAAGCTGCCCTCCCTGGAGGAGATCCGCACCTACTGCCTGTCTCAGGTGGATACCCTGTGGGACGAGGTCAAACGCTTTGACAATCCCCAGACCTACTATGTGGACTTGAGCCAGAAGCTCTGGGACATCAAGTACGACCTGCTGAAATCCAATGGCAAATAAGCGATCTCAGGCGTCCAACGTGGCGCTGGGCGGGGTGCTGGCGGCGCTGGCTGTGGTGATTATGAGCCTGGGCACCATTATCCCCGTGGCGACATACGTGTGTCCCATGCTCTGTGCGGTGCTGCTGCAAATCGTGCTGAAACTATGCGGAGCCCGGATCGCCTGGGCCTGGTACGGGGCGGTGGCGATTCTTTCGGCGCTGCTGGCGCCGGACAAGGAAGCGGCGGCGGTGTTCGTGTTTTTGGGCTATTACCCCATTGTCAAGCCCCGATTGGACGGTACGAAGCTGCGGTGGCTGTGGAAAGGGCTGCTGTTCAACGGCTCCGTGCTGGTGATGTACTGGCTGCTCATCCGGCTGCTCGGGTTGGAGCAGGTGGCGGCGGATTTTGCGGGGATGGGCGGTGCCATGCTGGCGACGCTCCTGATTCTGGGAAATGTGACCTTCTTCCTGCTGGACAGGCTGCTGGGGATTCGCCCGAAAAGACGGGGCAGGGGATAGCGGTATGTGGTATCTGTATATTCTGAAGTGCGGCGACGGCTCCCTGTACACCGGCATTACCACGGATGTGGACAAGCGCTTGGAAGCCCACCGCAGCGGCAAGGGCGCGAAATACACCCGGGGAAGAGCGCCTTTGGAACTGAAGTACCGGGAACTGTGCGGCACCCACTCCCAGGCGCTGAAGCGGGAGCTGGAGGTCAAGGGACTGACCCGTGAGGAAAAACAGGCTTTGATTGCCAGCGTCAGCAGCGAATAGAGCAAAACGGCGTCCCGACCGGGACGCCGTAGTTCATATTTGTCAAAAATTGGCGGCGGCGGTGACAAAGCCCGCGCCCCACAGCGCGACGCGGAGAAGGCCGCAGACGGCAAGATGCGCCGGGTAATAGGCGTAGAACAGCTTGCCCATGCCCTTCCACTGACCCCGTTCCCCGTTATACAGCCGCAGCAGCGGGATGGTCAGGCAGGCGCCGAGCTGAACGATGGCGTAAACCTTGTCGATGAACAGAAAATAGACCAGCGCGTAGACGGAAATCCATACCATCATCCAGGTCATCTGCCTGGGGAAATTGCCCCGATAAGCGCCGAGATATACAATCGATATGGTGGCGATACAGCTCCAGTCGGAGGGAAAGGTGATGACGCAGACCAGCAGGATGATAATGGTTTTCTGCCAGGACTTCAGCCTGTCACAGTCGTTGACCCACAGCAGCACCAGTCCCCATGCCAGCGACCAGGCCACGCTGGTCTGGTTGAACACCGTGGCCTGGAAGGGCACAAAGGGGATGCCAAAGCAGAAATTATAGGCAAAATGGGAAACAAACGCCAGCGCGAACAGCCGGATGGCGTATTTTTTGACATCGTGGGTGTAATGATACCCTTCCGCGACGAAATACCACATAATGGGCGCGGTGAGTCTGCCAATGATGTGTGCCAGCAGCACCCACCAGACCCGGGAATAGCCGGGGCAGATCGTCCACACCAGGTGATCCAGAGTCATGGCGGCAATGGCAATGAGTTTCAGCTGGTTGGAATTCAGTCCGCGTTTCATGGGAGATACCTCCATCTTTTTATGGCTCCATTATAGGAAATCCACGCCCAGAAAGCAAGGGAAACTCTCCGGAAATTTATCCGGAGAGCTCATGTTACATATCGTAAATTCCCATAATCAGAATGCCGGCAAAGGTGACGAGGATGCAGGCGTAGTGCTTCCAGCTGAGCTTCTCCTTCAGGAACAGGCGGCTCCACAGGACGGAGACCATGCAGTAGGAGGCGATGATGGGAGCGGCGAGGGCGGATTCACCGCTGGCAAGGGCATAGATGTACGCCAGCTGTCCGGCGGTTTCAAAAATCGCGCCCACATACTTGGGCACCTCCAGTTTGGGGATCAGCTTCTGCTTCTTGATGACCACAGTATAGAAGAAGCACACAATGCCGGCAACGAGGAAGGTCAGTTCATAGGCGACGTTGGCGGAATCTTCGTTCAGGGTTTCCAGCACCAGATCGTCGGCGAAGGTCCCGGCGGCATCCAGGATACAGTAGGCGATGGGCAGCGCCAGGGCCAGCCAGGATTTGGCGTACTTGTAATTGGAAGCCTCCTGCCGGGCGGCGCGCAGGGTTTCGTCCTCATTTGCCTCCACAAAGCCCAGGCCGATGACACCGGCACAGGCCAGGAAGATGGCGATATACTGGGCGGGGGCCATTTTTTCAGCGGTGCCGCTTACAATCGCAATGATGGCGACCAGTGCGCCGCTGGCGTTGCAGATGGGCGAGGAGATGGACAGCTCAATGTAGCGAAGTCCCACATATCCCAGCGTCATGGAGCCGATGTACAGCAGGGACACCGGCAGATACGTCCAGATCACCTGCCAGGAGATTTCCACGCCCCCAACAAAAATCTCAAAGGCGGCGTGCAGGCCCATGACCACGCCCACAGCCATGACCATTTTGAACTGGCTGTACTTGTCGAAGGAATCCCGGCAGCCGATTTTCGAGAAGAAATCCGACCCCGACCAGCACAGCAGCGCGATAATGGAAAACCAAAACCAACTCATGTTTCTTACCTCTTAACTTTCATTTTCAAACGAAAATACTGAATTTACAGCTGCACAAGCCCCGCGTCAGCCATTTTCTGCAGGCTCATGAGAATGCCGATTTTCGCGTGGTTCCAGGTCAGTCCACCCTGGAAGTACACCGCGTAGGGCGGACGGATGGGGCCGTCGGCGGACAGTTCAATGGAGCTGCCCTGGACGAAGGCACCTGCCGCCATGATGACCTTGTCGTTGTAGCCGGGCATATCGGAGGGGTAGGGGGTGGCAAAGGAATCCACCGGCGCCGCCGCCTGAATGCCCTTGCAGAAGGCGACCATGCCCGCCTCGCTGCCCAGCTCCACCGCCTGAATGATGTCGTGGCGGTCTTCGTCAGCGCCGGGTACGCACCGGAAGCCCAGGGGCTCATAGAGATTCGCGGCGAAAATCGCGCCCTTTTCCGCACTGGCCACCACCGTGGGCGCCAGGAAAAAGCCCTGGTAGAGGGCGGGCATCAGCCCCAGGTTCGCCCCCACCTCCTGCCCCAGACCCGGGGCGGAGAGCCGGTAGGCGCACCGCTCCACGCACACCTTTGTGCCCGCGATATAGCCGCCAATGGGCGCGAGACCCCCGCCGGGGTTCTTGATGAGGCTGCCCACGGTCATATCCGCGCCTACATCGGAAGGCTCGATGGTCTCAACAAATTCGCCGTAGCAGTTGTCCACCATCACAAGCACATCGGGCTTGACGCTCTTGCAAAAGGCAATCAGCTCACCGATCTGCTTGACGGAAAAGGTGGGGCGGGTGGCGTAGCCCTTGGAGCGCTGGATGGTAATCAGCTTAGTCTTTTCGTTGATGGCCTTGCGGATGCTGTCATAGTCGAAGCTGCCGTCGGGCAGCAGATCCACCTGCCGGTAGCTGACGCCGTACTCCTTCAAAGAGCAGGGGCTTTCCCGGATGCCGATGACCTCCTGCAAGGTATCGTAGGGCATCCCAACGGGGGACATTAGCTCGTCGCCGGGCAACAGGTTGGCGCTGAGGGCGACGGTGAGGGCGTGGGTGCCGCAGGTGATCTGGGGGCGCACCAGGGCGGCTTCGGTGTGGAACACGTCCGCGTAGACCCGCTCCAGGTTGTCCCGCCCGTAATCGTCGTAGCCGTAGCCGGTGGTGGCGGCGAAGCAGGCGGCGGAGACCCGGTTTTTCTGCATCGCCCACAGCACTTTCGCCTGGTTGTATTCCGCGATTTGATCAATGGCGGTAAAGCGGTCTTTCAGTTTCTCCAGCGCCCGCTCTCCGTAGGCGTATACCGCGGGGGAAATCCCCATGGTTTCATAAAGCTCCAGTAATTCGTCCATATTCAATCCTCTTTTTTCACATTGTTCAGAATTTCGTTGGCAAGATTGTTGAGCACCTCAGGACGGGACACGATCAGCCCCGTTTCCGCCTCGCCCAGGATCAGCAGGGTATCCCCTGGCTTGATGCCGAACAGCTCCCGGGCTTCCTTGGGAATGACGATTTGTCCCCGATCGCCCACCTTCGCGGTGCCGAAAACCCGCTGCTGGTTCATTTTTCCGAGAACGTGTTTGCCTCCGGGCATGATACCGCCTCCAATCACACTTTTCATACTTTTCACACCAGCGGATTATACAAAAATCCGTCCCGGTTGTCAAGACCGGGACGGGAAAAATTGGTGATTTCTACGATTGCTGCGGGAATCAATCCCGGTTACTGCGTCTGCCAAAGATGGTCAGCAGCCGCAGAAGCTGGGCAAGGGACACGGCGGTGGCGGCGACATAGGTCAAAGCAGCGGCGGTAAGGGTTTTCCGCGCACCCTTTTGCTCGTCCTGCGTTAATAGACCATTTTCGTCAATGGCAGCGAGGGCACGATGGCTGGCGTTGAACTCAACCGGCAGAGTCACCAGCTGGAACACCAGGGAGAGGCCAAAGCAGGCGATGCCCAGATACACAAAGAAATAGGAAGCCTTTGCGGCGAAGGACAGCAGCAGGCCAATGAGAATCAGGGGCATAGCCAGCTTGGAGCCAAGGTTCGTGATGGGGATGATGGCGGCTCTCAGCTTGATGGGGGCGTAGCTCTGGGCGTACTGCACCGCGTGTCCCGCTTCGTGGCAGGCTACGCCAATGGCGGCGGTGGAGCTGTTGTTGTACACCCCGTCGGACAGGCGGATGACGTTGGTTTTGGGGTCATAGTGGTCGGTGAGATTGCCGCCGACCCGCTCGATCCGCACGCCGTAGACGCCGTTGGCTGCCAGCACCCGCTGGGCGGCCTCCGCGCCGGTGATGCGCCGAACGGAATACTGCTTGGAATACTTGCGGAAGGTGGAATTGACATTGGCGCTGGCCCACAGGGAGAGCAGCACACAGGGAAGCACCAGGACGACATACGTCCAGTCGAAATAGTAGTAGGGCATATTGTTACCTCCAAAGATGAATTGGGCGGGATGAATTGGAGCGATCAGCCGTTTTCCGGCTCCAAGGCCTCGTGGAGCCTGTCGGTGATGGCGTCCCGGAAAATGGCGTCTGCCTGAGCATGGAGGGTTTGCAGAGCGCCCACCGCCAGGTTTAGGGGCAGCTGACCGGGCATGTACAGATCCTGATCAAAGACGAATTTGACTTCCTTGTCCTCCTGCCCGTTTTTTTTCACCAGCCCCGGCCCGGCGTGGAGCTTGACCCGGCAGCCGCCCCGGATGGACATTTCCGCGTCCACGCTGCACCGGCTGGCGGCGGTTTCCGTGACATCCGGCTCCATCAGAGGCCCTAAGTAGCAGGGCGCGATTAACTCGGAGAAGGGAACGCCCTCCAGCTCCAGCTCCCGCCGGGAGATAAAATTCAGATACCGCAGTCCCACCCGCTCAAAATAGGCGGGCTTGTAGGTTTGGATGAAAGCGGCGAGAGGCTTATCCAGCTTTTGGGCGAAGGCCTCCCAGTCGGAATAGACTGAGCAGCTCAGGGAGATGAATTTGCTGGTCAGATTCACCCGCCAAACGCCGTCGGCGGTGGCAAACTGGTAGTTGACCGTCGCGGGCTGGTTTTGGAGGGTCATATTACCGGGGGCACCGGCGATTTTCGGTGCCGGCGTCTCCATTCGCTGGGAGAATTGGGGGAAGTCCCCCCGAATGGCCTCCTGAAAATCCACCGGCAGCTTGGCACCGATGGCGAGGATTTCCGGGAACCGCAGCTGGCAGATCACCTCCGCCAACTGGGCGCGGCGGTAGCGGCAGCGGGGTTGGGTGGAAAACATAGGCATTCCTCATTTTCTAAATCGATGTGCGCAGACGACAAGCCGGGGCGGGACGGAAAATGCGATTTCGCGCTCCAGGGCTTTCCCTTGAGGGAAGGCCTTGCCTGCGGCGCGGGAAACTGCAATTCGTGTCATACCGGCGCTCGTGTATTTATTCTTATTATATCCCAACCCGGAGAAAATGGCAAGGCCGGGGGAAGGGGAGAGACGTTAGTTTTTTGTAAACTTTTCCACCCCTCCGGCGAAAATCAGAAGGCAATGTTCACAATTTATTCATACTGACCGGGGCGAATGCTGATATACTTTTCCTAAGGCAGCACCGCACAATGGAAACTGCGGGCTTCGGCGGATCTATTCCCCCATTATGCGGTATTGCCCTGATAGAATCCGGGGGTGAGAGAAATGAAGGATCCCTATAAGCGGCGGTATCTGTATCTCATGCTGTCGATTTTCGGCGGCATCGGGCTGAGCATCATCCTGTTTTTTGTGGTGTACCGGTTCCGGGGCGTGGGCGACGCCTTCCATCGCCTGGGCGACATTTTGGCACCGTTTATTTACGGCGGCGTGGTGGCCTACCTTCTGCGCCCGATGTGCAACGTCTATGAGCGCTTCCTTCGGCAGCACCTTCCCAAGAAGCTGCAAACGCTGGCGAACGGTCTGGCGGTCATGCTGAGCCTGCTTTCCGGCCTGCTGATTGTGTACGCGCTGATTATCATGATTGCCCCCCAGCTTTTTGAGAGTATTCGCACCCTGTGGCTCAGTCTGCCCGGGAAGATCTCCCAGCTCTATGCCTGGGCGGTGGCAACCTTTGGAGAGAACGAGCGTCTGGTGTCCCTGTTCAATACCATCTACAACACGGTGAACACGGAGCTGCAGAACTGGACGAACAACACTCTGGAGCCTTACATCTCCAGCGTGGTGAGCATTGTCACCGGCGTGGGCACCAGCGTGTGGAAAATCCTGATGTTCCTGTATAATCTGCTGATCGGCCTGATTGTATCCGTGTATCTGCTGTCCAGCCGGAAGAAATTCGCCCGGCAAAGCGTACTTATTGTACGCAGTGTGCTCAAGCCCAAATGGGCGGAGGCGCTTCTGTCGGAGATTTCCTTTGTGGATCGGATGTTCGGTGGCTTTATTGATGCGAAGATCCTGGATTCCGCCATTATCGGCGTGCTGTGTTATCTGGGCTGCGTGATCTTCCGGTTCCCCAACGCCCTGCTGGTGTCCGCCATTGTGGGCATTACCAACATTATTCCCTTTTTTGGCCCCTTCATCGGCGCGGTGCCTTCCACGCTGCTGATCTTGATGGAGAGTCCCATCAAAGCCCTGTGGTTTCTGGTTTTCGTTCTGCTGCTGCAGCAGTTGGACGGCAATGTCATCGGCCCCAAGATTCTGGGCGATCGCACGGGTCTTTCCAGCTTCTGGGTGCTGTTCACCATCATTCTCTTTGGCGGGCTGTGGGGCATTGTGGGCATGGTCATCGGTGTGCCGCTGTTTGCGGTGATCTACGACATCATCAAGAAGCTGGTTCGCCGGGGCCTGGACAAACAGAACCAGATCGAGGTCTGGGAGCAGTATAAGGCCGACTACCCGGATGAAGACGAAGGCGTGTAAGAATATCGACCGCAGCAGTCATGCCGCGGTCGTTTTTCTTGGGCGACACCGCACAGCGGGGGCTGCGGGCTTCGGCGGATCTAAAGCCCCAATCGCGCAGTATGAACAATGGGAAATACATCCAGTATTTCCGCATTTTCCATCCTTTCACTTGTGTCAAAAGCTCTCACCGAATCTTCTTGCCCTATTATGCGGTATTGCCCTTGTTTTTTCTCGCTAACAGTGGAAATCCCGGGTAAGCTATGATATACTGATCGAAACAGTTAGGAGGGCGACTATGGGACTGCTATACTTACTGGAAAAAATCCGTGTGCCTGTGCTCAACGAGTTCATGCTGCTGATCACCAGACTGGGGGAGGAGACGGCCTTTCTGGTGATCGCCCTGATCCTTTTCTGGTGCGTGGACAAACGCAGGGGCTACTATGTCATGGCGGTGGGTTTCCTCGGCACCATGGCGAACCAGTTTCTCAAACTCCTGTGCCGGATTCCAAGACCCTGGGTACTGGATGAGAACTTTACCATCCTGGAGGGGGCGCGGGCAGCCGCCACAGGCTACAGCTTCCCCAGCGGTCACAGCCAGACGGCGGTAGGGACCTTTGGCGGCATTGCCTGCACCACGAAAAACCGCTGGGTGCGCTATATCTGCATCGCCATGGCAGTGTTGGTTCCCCTGTCCCGGATGTATGTCGGCGTCCACACGCCCTACGATGTGCTGGTGGGCGCGGGCATGGCTCTGATTCTGGTGTTTGCCCTGAAGCCCCTGGCGCAGGAACAGGGCGACAAGAGAATGAAGCCGGTGATTGCCGTCATGCTGGCAGCGGCGGTGATGCTCCTGCTGTACGTTCAGCTTTTCCCTTTCCCAGCGGACGTGGACGGGGAGAATCTGAATGCAGGGCTAAAAAACGCCTATACCATGCTGGGTTGCGTCACGGGTATTGCCGTGGTGTACCCCTGTGAGAAGAAATTTGTGAATTTTGAGACGAAAGCGGTTTGGTGGGCCCAGATTCTGAAGGCTCTTCTGGGGCTGGCTGCGGTTCTTCTGGTCAAAGAAGGCTTGCGCGCGCCGCTGGAGACACTGTTTGCCGGAGGAATGCTGGCGCGGGCGGTTCGGTATTTCCTGGTGGTGCTGACCGCTGGTTTGGCCTGGCCTGCCACATTCCGCTGGTTTTCCAAATTGGGAGGGAAACAATGAACTACGCGACCATCAAAAACTGTGACATTGCCAACGGCCCCGGGGTGCGGGTGAGCTTGTTCGTCTCCGGCTGTACGCACCATTGCCCTGGCTGCTTTAACCAGGTGGCCTGGGACTTTGCCTATGGCGAGCCATTTACCCAGAAGACCATCGACACCATTCTCGACATGCTGCGTCCCAGCTACATCCGGGGCCTGACCCTGCTGGGGGGCGAGCCTTTTGAACCGGAGAATCAGGGCGCGGTGGTGGAACTTCTGCGGCAGATCAAGAAGGAAATGCCGGAAAAGAGCATCTGGGCTTTCTCCGGCTACCTGTTTGAAAAGGACATTCTCTCCGGACGGCTGGGAGATACACGGGAGTATCTGAGCTATCTGGACGTGTTGGTGGACGGTCCCTTCATCGAGGCGAAGAAGAACCTCTCCCTGCGCTTCCGGGGATCGGAGAACCAGCGCCTGATCGACGTGCCCGCGTCCCTGGCGGCAGGAAAAACCATTCTCTGGCAGGACTGGCAGGGAGAAAAGAAAGGAATGGTGTGACCGTGAAGCCCATCCATGTTAAGCGCCTCCGTCCGGGGGCAAAGCTGCCCACCTACGGCTCTGCCGAAGCAGCCGGAGCCGACCTGTATGCCTGCATCGCTGAGGCCGTCACCATCCAGCCCGGGGAAACGGCGTTCATTCCCACAGGCATCGCCCTGGAGGTGCCCGAGGGCTGCGCGGGATTGGTTTACGCCCGCAGCGGCATGGCCTGCAAGCGAGGACTGGCGCCCGCCAACAAGGTGGGTGTGGTGGACAGCGACTACCGGGGAGAGATCAACGTGGTGCTCTATAACCACGGAAGCACGCCCCAGACCGTGGAAAACGGGGAGCGGATTGCTCAGATGCTCATCACACCCGTGCTGCAACCGAATTATGAATTCGCGGAAGAACTGACGGACACGGTCAGAAACGCCGGTGGGTTTGGCTCCACCGGCAGATAATGGACGAGCCGCTGAACTTTCTGATCCGGCGCGTTGCAACGGCTTTTTGAAATTCGTCAGAAATCAATCGGGGATTCGATTCCCGTAGTGCACTGACAGACGAAGGAATTTTGCCTTGCTCCGTGCACATTATATAAAATTCCCGTAAAGACTTTGTAAAATTTAATCTTATTTTGTCACTGTACTTTTGTAATGAAATTTCTTATAATATAATGTGTCCGGTTTGGGCGACTTTGATAGAGACATTTAGGAGTATCGTATGGAGATTTTAAGTGCCATTGTGCAGCTTCTGGGCGGTCTTGCTTTGTTCCTGTACGGCATCGAGCTGATGGGCGACGGTCTGAAGAACAGCTCGGGGGCAGCGCTGAAGCGGGTGCTGGAAAAGGTCACCGGAAACGTGGTCATGGGCGTGCTTACCGGCGCGCTGGTCACCGCCGTGATCCAGAGCTCCACCGCAACCATTGTGCTGACGGTAGCCCTGATCGGCGCCGGCGTACTGAATCTGAAGCAGGCGGTTTCCATTGTCATGGGTGCCAACATCGGCACCACCGTCACGGCGCAGATCATCCGCCTTGGCTCCATCCAGTCCGACGGAAGCTGGCTGCTGTGGCTGTTCAACACGGACACCCTGGCGCCCATTGCCCTGGTGGCAGGCATCATTCTGCTGATGTTCGTCAAGTCCAAGAAGTCCAACACCATCGGCGACATCTGCGTGGGTTTCGGCGTCCTGTTCGTGGGACTGAATTTGATGACTGCCGGCGTGGAGCCTCTGGTGGGGACGGAAGCCTTTGTTTCCTTTGTCGGTTTCCTGAATAACCCCCTGTTTGGCATTCTGTTCGGCCTGATTCTGACGGTGATTGTCCAAAGCTCCTCGGCAACGGTGGGTATGCTGCAGACGGTGGCCTCCGTTCCCGGAGCCGGGATCACCTTTGCCATGGCCTATCCGGTGATTATGGGCATCAATCTGGGAACCTGTGTCACAACAGCCATGGTCTGCTCCATCGGCTCATCCAAGGACGCCAAGCGCACCGGCGTGGTGCATATCGCCTTCAATACCATCGGTACGATCCTGTTTTTGATCGTGCTGACCATTTTGCAGAAGCTGTCCGTATTCGGCGAGCAGTTCTGGGTACGCAGCGTGGACAGCGGCAGCATTGCCAATTTCCAGACGGTGTTCAATCTGCTCACCGCCGTCGCCCTGGTGCCCTTCGCGGACTGGCTTGTGAAGCTGTCCATGGTGATCGTCAAGGACGACGCGGAAAAACAGCAGCGGCATCCCGAGCTGCACACGTTGGATGAAAAGCTGTACAATTCTCCCGCCGTCGCCGTTGCCGTCGCTGTGAAGGCGGTGGCGGACGAGGGCGCTCTGGCTCGGGACAATTTTGCGAAGGGCTGCCGGGTTCTGGCAAAATATGATCCCGTTCTGGTAAAGGAAATTGATGAGGACGAAATCTGCATTGACGAATTTACGGACAACGCCGATCATTTCCTCATTGGCCTGTCCAAGACGGTGGAGACCGAGTGGGATGACCGGCAGCTGGATATGCTGATGCAGACGGTACCCAACTTTGAACGCATCGGGGACTACGCCACCAATCTGGTGGAGCTGTCCCAGCGGCTGGACGCCGAAAACGCCTCCTTCTCCGAGGCGGCGAAGCATGAGCTGAGCATCATCTGCGCCGCCGTCAATGAGATTTTGTCCATCACCGTGGATGCCTTTGCCAAGGGCGACAACGAGGCCGCCAAGGCCATTGAGCCGCTGGAGGAAACCATTGATGACATGGTGATGATCCTCCGGGATCGCCATACCAAGCGCCTGAAGAATGGCACCTGCTCCGTGGGCAGCGGTCTGGTGTTCATGGAGACGCTGACGTATCTGGAGCGCGCCTCCGACCAGTGCTCCTCCATCGCTGTGATGATGCTGGCCCGGAATAACGAGAACATCCTGCAGAATCACTATGATTATCTCCGGGAGATTCATGCAGGCAGTGACGTGACGTATTTGGCGGAGAGAGAGCGCCGCCGTCAGCAGTATATCAAACCCCTGAAGGACGTACAGTAAGTGTAAACCCCCGAAAGCCTCGGCTTTCGGGGGTTTTACTTGATTCTCATACTATTTCCCGATAAAATGGTTAATTCCATTTTATCCTGCGCTGGTCGCGCAGGCCGCCAGCGGCGGCAAGAAAGGGATGGACTACGTTTTTTAGCGGCGATGCCGCTGACCGCGAGACCGCGGTCCCATAAAACGGTATTGAACCGTTTTATGAAAAACTAGGGCAATACCGCATAATGGGGCAAGGAGATTCGGCGAGAGATTTAGCGAAAGTATGAAAAACGGGGGAATACTGGATGTATTTCCCATTTTTCATACTGCACGATTGGGACTTTAGATCTGCCGAAGCCCGCAGCTCCCATTGTGCAGTGTTGCCCTAGTATCAGATGCAGAGCTTCGCCTGTTCCTTCGCCACGCTGGCTTCGCAGCTGCGCATGGCGAGAATGGTTTTTTCCATCAGCTCCTCCAGCGTCCAGCCCAGACGCTCCGCACCGGTCTGGATGACATCCCGGGAGCAGCCAGCGGCGAATTTCTTGTCCTTGAACTTCTTCTTCAGGCTGCTGACTTCCATGTCCATAACGCTCTTGCTGGGGCGCATCCGGGCGGCGGCGCCGATGAGGCCGGTGAGTTCGTCCGTGGCAAAGAGAATCTTCTCCATTTTGTGGGTCGGCTCCACGTCGCAGCACAGCCCATAGCCGTGGGAGCAGATGGCGTGCACCATCTCCGCTCTGGCATCGATTTCCGCCAGCAGCTCCGGAGCCTTGACGCAGTGCTGCTCCGGGTAGCGCTCAAAGTCCACATCGTGCAGCAGACCGCACAGACCCCAAAAGTCCGGATCTTCGCCTTCCTGCTCCGCGAACCAGCGCATAACGCCCTCCACAGTCAGGGCGTGGAGAATGTGAAAAGGTTCCTGATTGTATTTCTGCAGCAGACCGAGGGCCTGCTCCCGTGTTACTGCCATACAGATACCTCCTTATCCAAGCTGGAACCATTGTACTTCCGGTACAATGGTTTGTCAACGACAAAATCCGGTTGGATCCATCAATGTATATATAGAAAACCCCGGCTTCGCGGAAGCGAAGCCGGGGAGATCCCGCTATAAATCATTAGTTAGAACTGAGCACCAGATCCCTGCGGATATACTTGGTGTTGCCGTCAGTCATGGTCACGGCGTCCAGAGTGTCACTGTACCAGGCTTCCACATCAGCGCTGCGCAGCTCGTTTTCGATCTGGTAGTCCCGGTAAGTGGTGTCGCTCTGACCCACGAAGTACATCACATGATAGCCGTACTCAGACTCGATGATGCCGGTATTGCCGCTCTTCCGGCTGGAATCGAAGCACCAGTCGTTGAAGCTGGCAACCATCTGACCGGGGTAGACGTTCTCGTACAGTCCGCCGGTGGTGCCGTCGCCGTCGTCGGACTTTTCGTTTGCCAGGGCGGCGAAGGAATCCTCGGTGGCGTCGCCGGACATCCACTCATTGAGAATGTCCTCGGCCTCCTGCTTGGCTGCTGCCTTCTCCTCGTCGGAGTAGGTGGTGACGCCGGTGGAGGAATCAGCGGTGCCGCCCTCAAACTTCACCAGAATGTGGCGGACGTTCACCAGGGGGAAGGTGTTGTCGTTGGAGCCGGTGTAGAACACGGCGTAGTAGCCGCTGGTGGTTGTGGTTTCGTTGCCGCTGTCGTCTGTGGTGGTGGAGGTGTTGGCGATCACGGTCTTGTCGCCTTCCGCCCGGGCGCCGTCACAGACCCAGTCCCGCAGCGTGGAGGAGACGGAGGAATACAGCTGATCCTCGTAGGCGGTGCTGGAGGCCTCGGTGTCCTTGTTGATGTCCAGGGCGGCGATGGCGGCGTCAAAGTCCGCAACGGTGGCGATTTCTTCACCGGTCAGGGACTTGGCGGCCTCCTCGGCGGCCTTGACGGAAGCGGCCTTCTCCTCGTCAGAGTAGGCGGTATTGCCGTCGTCATCGGTGGTGCCGCCCTCCAGGAACTTGTTCGCGGCAATGTAATAGGTGTTGTAGGTAAAGGAGGAATACTTGGCGTAGTTGTCTTTTTCGGCGGCGCGGAGAGCCGCGTCGTCATAGGTCAGGGACTCGGAATAGTGGCTGTAGTAAGCGCTGGCCAGGGTGTTCAGAGTGATGAAATCCCGGTAGCTCTCCTCCGTGGAGCCGCTTCCGTATTGCGCCTTCAGATAATCCTTGAAGCTGGAGAAGCCGTAGATGGTGGCGTAGGCTTTACCGTTGTTGATGGTGGTGTCGATTTCGGCGGCCTGCTCGTCAGACAGGGTGAAGCCGGCAGCCTCAGCGGCATCCGCCAGGGCGTAGGCGGTCTTGGCGTTATTCTTGGCGGTGTCCAGAAAATCATCCGCCCAGGTGCGACCGGTATCCTCGTCGATCACCTGCTCGTCCAGAGGCTTGCTGGTGTCCAGACCGAACATGGCGGCGTAGCTGCCATAGTTGTTGGTGAAGCTGTTGATGGCGTTCATATAGAAATAGCTGAGCTCGGCATTGCTGATCTCGTGGTCCCCGACGGTCAGCGCGGTGGTTTTGCGCTCCCGGATGCCGCTGTTGGCAACCGCCTTGGTGACGCCCACGCAGACGGCGACCACCACCATCACCGCCAAAACGGCGACGAACAGGGTGGTGTAGAGCTTCAGTTTTTTCGCTTCCTTCCGCTCGGCACGCTGCTTTTCCGTCATTTTGGCGGCGTTCTGTTCGCTGCGGAGCTTCTTCTTGCTGGATGCGCTCATGGTATCAAATCCTCTCATTTGTCCTATTGGTTATCACGCGATTTGTTTACGCATAGACCTGGCTATTATAATCCATTTTTCCGCCGGTTGCAAGGGGCAATCCGGCAAAGAAGGGTGAATTAGAAAAAAATTTACAGAAATTGAGGTACGTCTGACCGATCGTCAAAAAAACATGGGGAGCCGAAGCTCCCCATGCACCCCGCTTTAGCCGTACGCATCCAATTATGACCTGCACGAAAAGGCAGGTGGGATGCCGCTCCCGACCGTTACTGCTCCCAACGTCCACCCTCCGTCGAAGCGGGGGCGGGAGGTCTGCAAACGAGCCGGGAAGTCTAACTTCCCAATCAGAAAAATGTGGGTCCAAAAGGACACATTACGCACCAAGCAGGAAAATCGATTTTATTCCTCTTCCTCGTAAAGAGAATCCATAATCAGGTCGTACACGGCCTTCAGCTCCGCCTCGTCCTCAATGGCGCAGAGAATCGGCTCGTCGTCTTCCTCAATGGACTTGAGAATGCTGACCTCCAGATCCGGCGTTTCGGAACCGTCGGACGCGGGAATGACAGCCACATAGGTATTGCCGTTGTATTCCAGCGAGGTGAGCACCTCCAGCTCATACTCGGTGCCTTCCTCATCGACAATGGTGATAAAATCGGAACCGTACTGATCTGCCACTTCAGCATCCCTCCCCGAAAGCGTTGCCTCTATTCTACAGCAGGCGGCGGGTAAAATCAAGGGGGCATTTTGTACAGAAACGCATTGGCGTTTTTTCTGCCCTTCAGGACAGAAAATCCTCCAGAAGCCGGTTCAGCTCTTCCTCGGTGCGGACGGGAATGCCCTTTTCCAGCGCCTGACGGTCGGCGTCCGGAAGGGTGGATACCTGGCAGGGATAAATCTGCCGGGGCTCCCCGGCGCCCTTGTCAAACAGGGCAAGGTAACCCCGGAAGCACCCAAGGGTCATGGACAGTGTCAGCAGCAGGGCAAAGGGACGGACGTTTCGCATGATTCGGGATCCCTCCTTTTGCTCCTAGTATTTCCCCAAATTCAAACATTATTTATAAATTGGGGCTTTCGTTTTTTTCTTGGGTATGCTATAATGATACGAGTCGTGTTATGCGTATATGACACTGGTTATACTTTTGAAAAGCAATGTACACGCTTTAAGCGTTTTGGAGGTACCCTATGGCAAGTGAAAAAAGGCCCAGAAGGCGCAAAAAGCTCCGGCAGGAGTGGAATCCCCACTGGTCTGTGAAGCTACTGTATCTGATTTTCTCCGTAGCCGGTTCCGCGCTGAAGATCGCTCTGGGCGCGGCGGCGACGGTGCTGCTGATCGTACTAATCTGCGGCACGGTGTTCGTGGGCACCCTGGGGGACTATCTGCAGGAGGACATCCTCACCGAGGCCGCCGACTGGTCTCTGGATGATTACGATTTGGAGAAAACCTCCTTTATCTATTATGTGGACAACCACGGGGATATTCAGCTTTTGCAGCAGATCTACACCACCACCGACCGCCAGTGGGCGTCCATCGATGAGATTCCCGAGGATCTGATCCACGCGGCTGTCGCCATTGAGGACAAGCGGTTTTACGAGCACCAGGGCGTGGACTGGATCACCACCATGAAGGCCTGCCTGAATATGTTCTTCGGCGGCGACGAGCAGTTTGGCGGCTCCACCATCACCCAGCAGTTCATCAAGAACCACACCGGCGAGAAAAGCGTCACCGTCCAGCGGAAGGTCATGGAGATTTTCCGCGCCCAGATTTTTGAGAGGGAATACGACAAGAACCTGATCATGGAGTATTACCTCAACGAAATCTACCTGGGTCGGGGCTGCTACGGCGTCAAGAGCGCGGCGGCGGAGTATTTTGGCAAGGAGCTGCAGAGCCTGACCACTGCCGAGTGCGCCAGCCTTATCAGTATCACCAACAACCCCTCCCTGTTCAACCCCTATTCCCAGAGCGTTTATATGTACAAGGGGCAAGAGCGGGACGGCGCAGCCCGAAACCGCTACCGCCAGATGAATGTGCTGTCGGAAATGCTGAATCAGGGTTACCTGACCCAGGAGGAGTACGACGAGGCTGTCGCCCAGGAGATGGTCTTTAAGGAGGGCATCGCCGACGAGGATCGCTGGACTGTGTGCGAGGACTGCGGCTACGAGAATACCCGCAGCCACTTCAGCGGAGAGGGGAACACCTATTACTGTCCCCAGTGCGGCAACGCGGTCTCCGTCAGCACCAACGCCTCCCAGCACATCTATTCCTGGTTCGTGGACGCCGTGATCGTGGATTTCGCCAGCTATCTCGCCGAGCAGGACGGGAAGGTATGGGACACGCTGAGCGAAAACGACCAGAGCATCTACCTCAACCGCATCCAGAAGGGCGGCTACCATATCTATACCACCTTGGATATGGACGTGCAGCGGCAGGTGGACGCGGTTTATACAGACCTGAATAACATCCCCACCACCCGCAGCGACCAGCAGCTCCAGTCCGCCATTGTGGTCATCGACAACGAAACCGGCGACGTTGTGGCGCTGTCCGGCGGCGTGGGGGAGAAGAACACCTTCCTCGCCTACAACAAGGCCACCCAGGCCAAGCTGCAGACCGGCTCCTCTCAGAAGCCGATTTCCGTTTACGCGCCGGCCTTCGAGTCCGGAAAGGTTACCCCGGCGACGGTGATGAAGGATCTGCCCATGAGCTATGACGGCGGCAACTGGCCAAAGAACGACAACCGGAAGTACCAGTACGCCCGAACGGTTTATCAGGGCATCGTTTCCTCCGTCAACACCATCTCCGCCCGAACGCTGGACACCATTGGCCCGGACTACGGCTACAGCTTCGCGAAATACAATTTCGGCCTGAGCACCCTGACGGACAATTATCCCCTGCCAAACGGGCAGAGCCTTTCCGACGTGGGTCTGGCACCCCTGGCGCTGGGCGCGCTGACGGTGGGCGTTACCGTGCGGGATATGTCCGCCGCCTACGCTACCTTCGCCAACGACGGCGTGTACCGGGAGGCAAGACTGTTTACCAAGGTCTACGACAGCGACGGCAATATCGTGGTGGACAATAAACAGGATTCCCGGAGAATTCTCAGCCAGAAGACCGTGGATTATATGAATTACTGCCTGTACAACGCAGCCAACAACGGTACCGGCGGCGCGGCGATTTTCCCCGGACAGAGCATCGCGGGCAAGACCGGCACCACCTCCTCCAACCGAGACCGGTGGTTCTGCGGCTATACCACCCACTACACCGCGGCAGTGTGGTGCGGCTATGACATCCCGGAGGAGATCTACCTCACCGGCAGCACCGCGAACCCGGCTGCCCGGCTGTGGAAAATGGTCATGCAGCCCATTCATGATGGCCTGCCCAGGGAGGGGCTGTATAACGGCGGCGCCTTCCACAGTGTGGGCGTGTGCCTGGATTCCGGCAAAAAGGCGACGGCTGCTTGCAGCAGCGATGCCCGGGAGCTGGAACGGGTGGTCTATGTCAATGTGTACGACGGGGACGATCCGGTGGGCACCTGCGACAAGCACGTCCAGGTGGACTACTGCGTCACCGGCGGCGGTGTGGCAACGGAATACTGCTATCAGTGCGACGCCCAGGTGGAAACCCGCTCTCTGGTGAAGCTGACCAGGGATGAGGTGGAGGAAATCAAAGCCGCCGACGGCGTGGGCTTGAACGACATTTACACTTCCGATTCTTATGTGTACCTGATTAACGACGACGGCACTCCCGGCTCCTGGCATGGCTTCTACAACAATCAGAATATTGACATCGACGCGCCTTATATCATGTGCCCCCTGCACAATCAGAGCTACTGGGAGGAAAACTATCCGCAAGAGGATACGCAGGACCCGGAAAACGGCGATTGGGAGGAAACTCCCGGCGGCGACTGGGGCGGCAGCTGGGACGGCTTCACGGGCTGAGAACGGAAGAAAGAAGAGGAGAAACCCATGCTTTGGATTTCCGATGAATGGAAGGAATACGAGGTTCTGGACTGCAGCGGCGGCGAGCGGCTGGAACGGTGGGGGAACTATATCCTGGTGCGGCCAGATCCTCAGGTCATCTGGGACACACCCCGGATCGTGCCCCAATGGAACTGCTATGATGCCCGGTACGTCCGCTCCAACACCGGCGGCGGACACTGGACGGAGCACAAGCTGCCGGAACGCTGGCAGATCCACTACAAGGATTATCTGACCTTTAACGTCAAGCCTATGAACTTCAAGCATACCGGCGTTTTCCCGGAGCAGGCCGTCAACTGGGACTTCATCCGGGAGAAGGTGGCCTCAGCGGCTGCCCGCCGGCCTGTCCGGGTGCTGAATCTCTTCGCCTATTCCGGCGGCGCGACCCTGGCGGCGGCTGCCGGCGGGGCGGAGGTGTACCATGTGGACGCCGCCAAGGGCATGGTGGCCTGGGCGAAGGAAAACGCCGTGGCCTCCGGCCTGGCGGATCGGCCCATCCACTGGATCGTGGACGACTGCGGGAAGTTCATTCAGCGGGAGATTCGCCGGGGACGACGCTATGACGGCATCATCATGGATCCACCCAGCTATGGCAGAGGGCCCGGCGGAGAGATCTGGAAAATGGAAACCAGCTTCTTCCCCTTCCTTAAGGAGACGGTGAAGCTGCTGTCCGACGACCCGCTGTTTGTCATTATCAATTCCTATACCACCGGCCTGGCACCCTCCGCCGTAGCCTATGCCGCCGATGCGGTGTTCACCGAGACCCGCGGCGGGAAAACGGCGGCGGGGGAACTGGGATTGCCGGTGAAGCAGTCCGGCCTGACCCTACCCTGCGGCGCCACCGGACGGTGGACGCCGTGACGGAAGCTGACCTGAAAAGCTGAGAGATTAAAAATTGTGCTTACCGGGATAACGCAGTAAAGCGGTAAATGGCAGTTTGTCGCGAACTCGTTTTGTAGGGCGGGGTCATGACATAAGCCCTACGAAGGGATTACGCCAAATTCCAATTTTCCGGTTTGCTGCGTTAAGCCGATATGCACATTAAAAATTATGGAGGACGCCTGTTTTGAGCGAGATTATCACGGTTGAACATCTGGCATACACCTATCCGGGCGTGGAGGACACGCCCGGCGTTCCCGTGTTTGCGGATTTGAATCTGACCATAGAAGAAGGCAGCTTTGTGGCGGTGCTGGGCACCAACGGCTGCGGAAAATCCACCCTGGCTAAGCACTTCAACGCCATTCTGCTGCCTACAGGCGGCAAGGTGTATGTCTGCGGCATCGACACCTCCAAGGAGGATCGGATCATGGCGGTTCGACGGAACGTGGGCATGGTGTTCCAGAACCCGGACAATCAGATCGTCGCCAACGTGGTGGAGGAGGACGTGGCCTTCGGCCCGGAAAACCTGGGGGTCGCCAGTCCGGAGATCCGCCGTCGGGTGGACAATGCCCTGAAGCAGGTAGATATGTATGACTACCGAAAGCACGCGCCCCATCTGCTTTCCGGCGGGCAGAAGCAGCGAATCGCCATCGCGGGGGTCATTGCCATGGAGCCAAAGTGCATCGTTCTGGACGAGCCCACCGCCATGCTGGATCCCCGGGGACGCCGGGAGGTCATAGACACCGTAAAGCGGCTGAACCGGGAGAAGGGCATCACCGTGGTGCTCATCACCCACCACATGGACGAGGCGGCTCAGGCACAGCGGGTGATCGTGCTGGACAAGGGCACGGTTGCCGCCGACGGCACCCCGGAGGCTGTTTTCTCCCAGGTGGAGCTGCTCCATTCCATCGGTCTGGCGGCTCCCGATACGGTGGAGCTGTGCTGGCAGCTCAATCAGCAGGGGCTTGACCTGCCCCTGGACAAACTGAACCCCGAAGACTGCGCGCAGGCACTTTACGATTGGGTATCGGCCTGACCCGCCGGGAGGTATGAAAATTGGAAGCCATTCTGGAAGTCATAAATCTGACCTATATCTACAGCGCCGGAACCCCCTTTGAGCACAAGGCATTGGACGATGTGTCCTTTTCTGTGAAGCGTGGGGAGTTCATCGGCATCATCGGACATACCGGTTCCGGAAAATCCACTCTGATGCAGCAGCTCAACGGGCTGCTGAAGCCCACCTCCGGCACGGTTTTGCTGGAGGAAAAAGACATCTGGTCGGATAAGGCACTGACCCGGCAGGCCCGGTTCAAGGTGGGGCTGGTGTTCCAGTATCCGGAATATCAGCTTTTTGAGGAAACGGTTTACAAGGACATCGCCTTCGGCCCCGGGAATATGGGACTGTCGTCCGGGGAGATCGACCGCCGGGTGCGGGAGGCAGCCGGCTTCGTGGGACTGACGGAGCAGCAGCTGGAAGCGTCCCCCTTTGACCTTTCCGGCGGACAGAAGCGCAGGGTAGCCATTGCCGGCGTCATCGCCATGGAGCCGGAGGTGCTGATTCTGGACGAACCCACTGCCGGACTGGATCCTGTGGGGCGCTCCGAAATCCTCGGCAACATCGAAGCATACCGAAAGGCGAAAAACGCCACCATTATGATGGTCTCCCACTCCATGGAGGACGTGGCTCGGCTGACCGACCGGCTGCTGGTGATGAATGGCTCCAGGCTCGCCATGGATGCGCCTCCGGCGGAGGTGTTCACCCACGCCCAGGAGCTGGTGGAGATGGGACTGAGCATTCCCCAGGTCACCCAGGTGTTTCTGGCGCTGCGGAAGCGGGGACTGGACGTGAAAAACGTTTACACCATCGACCAGGCCGTCGCCGAACTGAATCGGCTCAAGGGAGGTGCTGCCCATGCTTAAAGACATCACCCTGGGTCAGTATTTCCCGGGCAATTCCGTCATTCACCGCCTGGACCCCAGAACCAAGCTGATTCTGCTGGTTGTATACATGGTGGCGCTGTTTGTCGCCTCCGGCTGGGTCTCCTACGGCGTGATGCTGCTGTTTCTTGTGACGGTCATTAAGATTTCCACCATCCCCCCAAAAGCCATTGTCCGGGGCATGAAGCCCCTGGTGATGATCCTGATCTTTACGGGAATTCTGAACCTGTTCTTCACCAAAGAGGGCAAGGTGCTGGTGGATTTCTGGATCATCACCATCACCACCGGCGGCCTGGAGCGGGCGCTGTTCATGATGGCGCGGATTCTCATGCTCATTACCGGCACCTTCCTTCTGACTTACACCACGTCACCCATCTCCCTGACCGACGGCCTGGAGAGTCTGATGGGGCCGCTGAAGGTTCTGAAGGTGCCCGTTCACGAGCTTTCCATGATGATGTGTATCGCTCTGCGGTTCATCCCGACGCTGATCGAGGAGACCGATAAGATTATGTCCGCCCAGAAGGCTCGGGGCGCGGATTTTGAAAGCGGAAAGCTGCTGGAGCGAGCGAAAGCGCTGATTCCCATCCTGGTGCCCCTGTTCATCAGTGCCTTCCGCCGTGCGGACGAGCTGGCTACCGCCATGGAGTGCCGCTGCTATCAGGGCGGCGAGGGCAGAACCAAGATGAAGCAGCTGCACTATACCCGCATTGACTTCGGCGCTTTCGGCGTGGTGGCTCTGCTGGTGGCGGTGATCGTCTGCCTGAAACGCTTTGGCCTGTGAGGAACGTTATGCGCAATATTGCCCTGATCTTAACCTATTTGGGGACAAATTATCACGGCTGGCAGGTGCAGAAGAATCTACCCACAGTGGCGGAAACCATGGAAAAGGCCGCTGCCATGGTGGTGGGGCATCCAGTGCACATGACCGGCTGCGGTCGAACCGATGCCGGGGTGCACGCCCGGGTGTATGTGGCGAATTTCCGCACAACTTCCACCATTCCCGTGGAGCGGCTGCCATACGCCCTCAATACCCATCTGCCCTGCGACATCGTGGTGACGAAGGCCTTTGAGGTTCACGAAAATTTCAACGCCATCGGTTCCTGTGTCCGGAAGGAATATACCTACCAAATCTACAATTCCCGGCTGAAGGACCCGTTTTATGTCAACCGAGCCTGGTTCTATCCCCGGCATTTGGATGAAGCCGTGATGCAGGCGGCTGCAGACCAGTTTGTAGGAACCCACGATTTTGCGGCGGTGAGAAGTGTGGGCACGGATGTCAAATCCACCGTCCGCACGGTATACTATTATAACGTGGAGCGCTGCGACAACCGCATTCTCCTGCGGGTCTGCGCCAACGGTTTCCTCTACAACATGGCTCGGGCTATGGCGGGGACGGTGGTGTATGCCGCCGAGGGAAAGATCCGACCGGAGGAAATCGGGGAGATTCTGGCCTCCGGCAACCGTACCGCCGCCGGCCCCACCGTCCCGGCAGGTGGACTGTACATGACCCACCTGTGGTATGATGACGGTGTCGAGAAATTTGCTTGCGGCAGCGACTGGAGCCGCTGACTTCGTTCATAATTTGTTTTTCCTTTTTCCGCTGCAATGTGTTATACTGCGTCGAAAGGAAAGTTCCTTTGTAAAGGAGTGAATCGTATGCAGCCAAAAATGTGCAGCAAATGCAAAAAAAACATCGCCGTGGTTTTCATCACCAGGGTGGAAAACGGCGTTACCCTGAATGAGGGCTACTGCCTGAAGTGTGCCCGGAGCCTGGGCATCCCCCAGATCGACCAGGCGGTGAAACAAATGGGGATTTCCGAGGAGGATTTAGACCTGCTCAGTGACGAGATGAGCAGTATGTTCGGTCAGAAGGACGACAGCGAGAATTCCGACGACGACGAAATCGACAGCCAGACCGCCACCTTCCCCCTGCTGAACCAGCTTTTCGGCGGCAGCGCCAATCCCCCCGCGCCTCAGCCCCGCCCCACCAAGCGGGAGGAGGAGCCGCCCAAGGGGAAAAAGAAGCCCGGCAAGCACAAATTTCTGGACAGCTACTGCATGGACTTGACCGGCCGCGCCCGGGAGGGCAAGCTGGATAAGGTCATCGGACGGGATGTGGAGACCGAACGGGTCATCCAAATTCTCAACCGCCGTCAGAAGAATAACCCCTGCCTCATCGGCGAGCCGGGCGTGGGCAAAACCGCCATCGCCGAGGGGCTGGCTCAGCGGATCGCCGCCGGGGATGTTCCCTACAAGCTGCGGGATAAAGAGGTGTTCCTGCTGGATCTCACCGCTCTGGTGGCGGGCACCCAGTTCCGGGGACAGTTTGAAAGCCGCATGAAGAGCCTCATCGGGGAAATCAAGGAGTGCGGCAACATCATTCTGGTCATTGATGAAGTCCACAATCTGGTGGGCGCGGGAGACGCGGAGGGCAGCATGAATGCCGCCAACATCCTGAAGCCCGCCCTGTCCCGGGGGGAAATCCAGGTAATCGGCGCCACGACCTTTGCCGAGTACCGCAAGTATATTGAGAAGGATGCCGCTCTGGAGCGCCGGTTCCAGCCTGTCACCGTGGCGGAACCCACCATCGCCGAAGCCAGCCAGATCATCCAGGGCATCGCCAAATCCTACGCCGAGTTCCACGGGGTGGAGATCTCTCCGGAAATCGCCCATCAGTGCGTGATTCTGTCCGAGCGCTACATTACCGACCGGTTCCTGCCCGACAAGGCCATCGACCTTCTGGACGAGGCCTGCTCTGATGTCAACCTCCAGTGCAAGGAGATTTCCCAGCTGGCGGAGCTGAAAAAGGAGCGGGACGACTACGAGCTGGAGCTGCGGATGCTCAATGAGGATACGGAGAATCAGGACTATGAGCGTCTGGCGCTGATCCGCAGCAAGCTGATGCAGCTTGCCGGGAAGATCGAGGAGCTGGAGAAGCTTCCCAAGCCCGCCGTGACCATGGAAAATCTGGCGCGGATCATCGAACTGTGGACGAAGATTCCCGCCTCCAAAATTAAGGCTCAGGAGTATGAGCAGCTGAAGGGATTGAGCGACCGGCTGAAAACCCACATTGTGGGTCAGGACGAGGCTGTGGAGGCCGTGTCCCGGGCGATCCGCCGCAACCGGGTGGGTATTTCCCCCAAGAAGCGACCGGTTTCCTTCATTTTCGTTGGCCCCACCGGCGTGGGCAAGACGGAGCTGGTCAAGCAGCTGGCAAGCGACCTGTTCGACAGCGTGGACAGTTTGATCCGGCTGGATATGTCCGAGTATATGGAGAAGCACACCGTCTCCAAACTCATCGGTTCGCCCCCCGGCTACGTCGGCTATGACGAGGCGGGGCAGCTGACGGAGAAAATCCGCCGCCGTCCCTACAGCGTGGTGCTCTTCGATGAAATTGAAAAAGCCCATCCCGACGTTCTGAACGTGCTGCTGCAGGTGCTGGACGACGGGCGTATCACCGATGCCCAGGGGCGGGTGGTGAATTTCGAGAACACCATCATCGTCATGACCTCCAACGCCGGCTCCGACGGCGGCGTGGGCGGCATGGGCTTTGGCAGAACCGACACCGATCTGGTGAAGGAAAAGACCATGAAAGCCCTGCAGGGCTTCCTGCGGCCGGAGTTCCTCAACCGGGTGGATGAGATTATCACCTTCAACCACCTGACGGAAGAAAACTTCCTGGGAATCGCGGACATTATGCTTTCCGAGCTGAAGGAAAGCCTGTCCGCCCGGGGACTGACCCTGAGCTGGGACGACGAACTGCGCCGCCACCTGGTGAAGAAGGCCTACTCCGTCACCTACGGCGCCCGGAACCTCCGCCGCACCATCCAGAAGGAGCTGGAGGACCCCATTTCCGAAGCCATCATCGACAGCTTCGAGCATCCCATTTCCGTCATCCGCATCCGGATGGATGGGGACGAAGTGAAACTGGACATTACCTGACAAATCGGGAGAGGCACCGCCTCTCCCGATTTTTGCGCCTGCAAGGCTTCCCTGGAGAGGAAGGCTCTTGGGGAGATAAACAGCATAAAATTATTGCAATTTTTGTAAGATTCCCCCGTTCCCCGCGTCTAATGGGTGTAGGAGGTGAGGCCATGACGGAATTTGAACAGATTTACCGGGCGTATTTCCGGGATGTGGAGCTGTACTTACGGGCAATCTGCCATGACGAGCTGCTGGCGGAGGAGCTGACGGAACAGGTGTTCTT